>NZ_JADQ01000061.1:0-25979 GCF_000518465.1 Paenibacillus sp. J14
GTTTTGAAAGAAACTGAACGTGCGTTTCTAGCTTGCAAGGGCTCTCCCTGACGAAGGCATAACATGTGGTAACCAACCCACGGATAGCAGCGTGCCGACCGTCGCTCGCATTTTTGCTCTCGCGCCACGTGCTCAGGCAGATTTAAAACCGAGGGCTTGACAAAAACGTTCATAGCAACGGACCTGAGAGACGCTATTGGGTCATTTCCCACAGATTTCCCAACGTAACGGACACAGCGGACGTTATTAAAGACTAAATGGAGTCACCGGTGCCGATTTCGCCCAAATAAGGACTTCTCGGTCCGTTACATCTCTCTAGGTCTGACCTCCAGGTTTATAACGCCTCCTAGGTCCGTTAGCGCACCAGCTTACAGCAAAAGCCCGGCCAAACCTGCAATCGCAGATTGGCCGGGCTTTTACCCGTCTCCCGGAACCCTCGGGAAATCGGGTCAAGCTTATTTTCAGGCGCTAAGCCTGCCTTCTATACAGTGAATTTCGACAACGACTCTTTCAAGCCAGCCGACACATTCTCCAGTTTGTTTGACAGCTGTACCAGTTGATCGCCGACCGTTTGCTGTTCGCTGGAGAGCGATGCAACCTCTTCGGACGTGGCGGACGATTGCTGTGCGACGGCACTGACGTTGCTCATCGCTTCCGACAAGACCGCTTGCGATTCGTTTAGCTGGTCGATGGAAGCCGTTACGGAATCCAGGTGACGCACGAAGCCTTCCATTTGTTGCTGCACAGATACGAAAATTTGGTTGGTTTCCTGCACCGATGCGATTTGCTCTTGGAAGATTGGGCTCGCCTCGGACAAGGTCTTCACCGTTTCATTCATCTCTTTCTGAATCGTATCTGTGATTTCGCCGACCATGGTGATCGACTGACGCGACTGATCGGCCAGTTGGCGAATTTCATCGGCAACGACCATAAATCCGCGGCCTGCAGCACCTGCGCGGGCTGCTTCAATCGTAGCATTAAGCGACAGGATATTCGTTTGCTGCGTAATGTTCTGCATGACATCAAGCACTTTCAAGACGGAGCCAGTGCTTGCTTTGAGCGAGTCGACCTTGGCGGTCAAAGCGTTGATCATTTCGACCGTCATATTGGTTTTCTCCATCAATCCGTTCAAATACTGAGTCCCTTGCTGACTGGACTTCTCCACCTGACGAGCCGAAATCTCCATCTCTTTGTTCGATTGGACAACGCGTTCCATTTGCCGGGAAATATTCTCGGTCAGCTCATTACCGCGTTCCGCTTCGTTAGCCAGGCTGGTTGCCCCGTTAGCGATTTCTTCAGTCGCCACGGCGATTTCTTTCGCAGACAACGCCGTTTTGTTCGACGCTTGTGTCAATTCAGCAGCCGTATCCAATACATCCTGTGCGGAGTTATTGGTTTGCTTAACGAGGGCTGTGATATTTTCCATCATCACATTAAAGCTTACTGCCAATTGACCAATTTCATCTTTCGATTTCGTGTTCATCCGAACGTTCAGATTCCCTTTGGAGCCTTCCTCCATCAGGTTTCTCAGCTTGCCCAGCGGATAAGCGATCATCCGAACCATCCATACCCCGATCAGAATGGCAATGATCGCAACCACGATCAGCGAGAAGATCGTAAACATCAGAATGCGATTTGCGCTCTTCGTCAGTTCAGCCGTATCGACGGTACCGATTAACTTCCAGCCGGACGACTGGGTGCTATAGGAAGCAAGGACAGCGTTGCCGTTGGCATCCTTCGTCCGGAAAGTACCCGAAGCCTCGGTGGCTTGTCCCATATCAAATTCGGACGGATTTCCTTGATCTCTTTCAACGGAAGAACCTACAACGATGTTATCTTGAGTCACCATTTGCAGCTTGGAGTTATTCCCCAGCTTAACCTCTTTCAAATAGCCGTCTAGGATTTCCAGGTTGATATCAGCAATCAGAATAAAGCGTTTCATGCTGTTAACGCTCTGTACCGAGCGAGCTAAACGGAAGACTTCCGTGCCCTTACCTTTCGATGGCACTTGCATCCATAAAGTTTTAGTGGCGCTGGTCAGATCTTTAAACCAGGCTTCTTCGCGCACGGTATCCAAGAACGTGACATCGGCACTGCCCGAAGTGACGTCGTCCACAATGTTGTCAGCCGACAACATGTAAACGGCGGAAACCCCCTTCGTGGAGAAGGTCAACGTATTCAGACGTGTTCTCATTTTGTTGGTTGCCGTAAACTTGTCATAATCCGAAATGTTCGCCAACGAAGCATCCATAATAGCATTTTGCATTTCATCGTCTAGGAACATTTGCTGCAGGTTTTCCTCATACTTCTGCATGACGATATCCAGCTTCTGCGAGGTTTGTACGATGGTCTGCAGGTTTGCTTGTTCTGCATTGTCTTGAATGGTTCCCTTCGCCATTTGGGACGACATAATCCCGATCGTTAGGACGAAGAACATGATTGCGACAAAGAAGATTAGGAACAACCGTACCCCTACTGCTTTCGCAGGGTTCAATTGTTTCGGCAGCTTGTCCAGGAAATTAGCCCATACAGCTTTGGTATCTCCCTTTGATTTTCCTCCTGGCTGAACCGACTTGGATTTCCGCTCTCCCTTTTGTTTCTTATCCTTCTTCTTGCTGTTGGTTTCTTGGTCCTCGTTCTTCGGAACCAGACTCATGTTGATCACCCACCACTCATAATAGTTGCAGACCTCAATTTTTAGGCTTGAGGTCGTACATAATGCTGTTGGTTGTTCACATTTCTCGTCAGCTACTCGAAATATTCGACAATTCCTGACGTTCTCCTCTATAATATCGGTTCAATATGTGGTGGATTTTAAATAATATTAACAAAAGTCACAAAAAAGGGCCTTTCGTCCTAGAAACGAACAGGCCCCAAAGCATATTGATTTTTTGATTACTTTCTTTTACGCATCATATCGAAATAGGAAACCGGTTGATCCACCTTCATTTGGACCCGCTGCAACGGGTGGCGGGCGGCATCCAATTCATTGCCTTCTTCGTCGTAGATGGTCCCCACCTTCTGCTTAAAGAACGTCCCGTTTGGACCAAAGAATTCGACTTCTTGTCCCGGTTTGAAGTGGTTGCGTTGCTGGATCGTTGCCATTCCTGTGGATTCATCATAAGCCATCACCAATCCAGCAAAATCATAAGGTGCTGCCTTCTCTTCCGGCTCGTAAATATGATCCTCATGATCTGGAGTATCGTAGAAAAATCCGGTATTCAGCGGCCGATTCGCCGCTTTGTTGATTTCTTCGATCCATTCCGGCTTCAAGACGTAATTGTCCGGATCCGCCATGTAGGCATCAATCGCTTGGCGATACACATTGACGACCGTCGCCACATAGTGGATGGATTTCATCCGACCTTCGATTTTGAAACTGTCGACTCCAACGTCAATAAGATCGGGAATATGCTCTATCATGCACAAGTCCTTCGACCCCATCGTGAAGGCATGATCGTTCTCCTCAAACATCGGCAGCTGAGTTACGCCCAAACGGAACTTCTCCAGTACTCTGCTATCGCGGGCTTCTTCCTCAGAAATCCATTCACTACCTGAACGGGCGTCCGTGAATAGATCGTATTTCCAACGGCAGGATTGGCAGCATCCCCCGCGGTTGGAGTCACGGTCGGTAAAGTGGTTGGACAGCACGCAGCGTCCCGAGAACGAAGAGCACATCGCTCCATGAATAAACGCCTCGATCTCGATGTCGACATGTCGTTTAATTTCCTCGATTTCCTCAAGGCTGGTTTCCCGTCCCAGAACGACCCGCGGCAAGCCTTGCTCTTTCCAGAATTGCACAGCCTGCCAGTTCACAGTAGATTGCTGGGTGCTCAGATGAACCTCCAGCTCGGGAACAACCCGTTTCGCCGTCTCGATAATCACCGGGTCAGCGACGATGATAGCAGCGATGCCAACCTCGTAAAGGTTCCGCAAATACTCCTCGATGCCGTCCAAATCCTCATTATGAGCATAGATATTCGTAGCGACAAACACCTTAGCGCCATATTTCTTGGCAAATTCCACGCCTTCCCGCATTTCTTCAAAGCTGAAATTATCTGCATTGGAACGAAGGCCATATTGTTGTCCCCCGATATACACGGCATCGGCGCCGTAATGGACAGCAAATTTCAGCTTCTCCAGATTGCCTGCCGGGGCAAGCAGCTCAGGTTTCGCCAGCCGATGACGTTTTCCCGTATATTTCGGGATATGCTTCTCCGCAGTTTGCATCTTCGTTCACCTCTCATCATTTTTTGGGTATTTAAATTTAAAATATAGGTCAAAAAGAAAACCCTACAACGCCTATCTCTTAATAAACTTGTTCCTTATAAAAGAAGCCAAACGACAGTTCGCGCTCCGGATCTTGGACCTCGCGAATCGCCTCAAGCCAGCTCTCATCAAGCTCATAGCCATCCGGATCGCGGGAATAGGCTTCGATCGCGTTATGATACGAAGCAATAATCACTTCGTTATAGGATACCGGCTTCAGCAACGTCTCAATTTTGAAGCTGTCGATGCCAGCCGCCATTAGCAGATGCAAATCCTCCAAGATGCAAATATCGTCTGAACTCATAATATGCGTTCCGTTCACATCTTCGAAGATTGGAAACTTCTCATCCGGCCGCTCAGCCTCGATCAGAAACAGCCCGCGACTCATTCCCAGGTTGCTGTCCGGATCAACCGGCCGTCCTTGAGATACCATATAGCTATGCACCAAGCGTCGTTTCGAGTGATAAATATTGGTCATTCCGTGCACCTGAACTTCCGCTTCGATGTTCAGTTTTGAAGGCATCGCGGTGATCTCGTCCATATTCAGCTCCCGAGCCAGCACAACTCGGGAAGCTCCCTTCGTTCCCCAATAGTTCGCAGTGGCATAGTTGGTGGAGGTCATCTCCGCATTCCAATGCAGCTTCAATTGAGGTGCCACAGTACGCACCGTTTGAAGCACCGCCGGATCGCCGAATTCAACGGCATCGACGCCGCACTCCGCTAACTGTTTTACATACTCAGGTAACCCTTCGAGCATGTCATTTGTCATCAAGTTATTCAAGCTAACATAAATTTTAGCTCCATACTCACGCGCTACCTTCACCGCCTCAGCGATGTCTTGGGGCGTCATATCACCAGGGAGGCGCATCCCATAGCGAGCTTCGCCAACCAGCGCCGCGTCAGCCCCCGCCGCAAAATAGCGCTTCAGTTCTTCCAGCGAACCGGCAGGAACCAACAGTTCCGGTTTTTTACTCATGTTGATACTACCACCTTTAAAAGGTTGTTCAAAACATGATCTACATTTTGAACTTCCACCTTATTCATTGATTGGCCATCGCCTTGCTTGTTTCGATGTTCTTTAAGTGTTCCTTATAGGTTTTGGCGAACAGGTGCTCCCCGCTGCCATCTTTTTTCGTCACATAGAAAAGATAGTCCGAGGCTTTCGGCTCAAGCGCTGCTTCGATCGATTTGAGGCTTGGCGCCGCGATAGGTCCCGGAGGCAGTCCTTCATACAAATAAGTATTATAAGGGCTGTCCACGCTTCGCAAATCCGCATTGAGCAAGCGTTCCTTTGGTTTATCCAGCACATATTGCACCGTAGCGTCGATTTCCAGCTTCATGCCGTCCTTAAGCCGATTATAGATGACACCGGCCACGAGCGGCCGTTCACGATCCACAACCACTTCCCGCTCAACCAGTGAAGCGATCGTCATCAGCTCATTGAACGTAAGGCTGCGAGCCTGCAGCTTTTGTTCAAAATCAGGGATTTTGTCAATCCGGGTACGGGTTTCCTGCAACATTCGGGCAATGATGTCCTGCTCGTTGCTGCCTTTCTTCAGCTCATAAGTTTCCGGGAACAAATACCCTTCCAGCCGGTAGGTCAACCGCTCGTCCGTCGGGATTTGCGATAACAGCTCATCGTTCAGACCCGCGGCATCCTTCGCCAGCTTCAAAAATACAGCCTGATCCACTAAGCCTTCCTCCGCCAGCTTGTCAGCCATTTGTTTAACGGTGAAGCCTTCAGGAATCGTAAACCGAATCATCTCGGCCTTCACGACGTCGCCGCTGTTCAGCTTAGCGATAATCTCGTCATATGTGATGCCTGGCTGCATTTCATAGGTTCCAGCCTGAAACCGGCTTCCTTCCGACTTCCATTTTAAATAGGAAACGAACAAAAAGGAATTTTTAATTAGTCCCTCGTTTTCCAGCAACTTCGCGATATGCGCCGTTCCCGTTCCCGGTTCGATCGTAATCTTGACCGGCTGTTCCTTCGCTTCAACCGGGAGCATGCTGGTGTACACATAAAATCCGGCCGCCCCTGCCCCGATCATCACGATCAGCAGCAGAACAGCCAGCCATTTCAGCGCTTTCCTCAAACCGCCTTCCCCCTTAACAGCCAAAAAGAGCGGAAATCTCCCGCTCTTCCCGGACTGATCTATCGTGCTCTTGCAACGCCCTTCCCGTTACTCTGGAAAGGTCAATTCATCGTATAGCTCAGAGACGTTCTCCCATTCCTCGTCGTCATCAATTGTCACCAGTTCCAGCTCATCGCCGTTCGTCACGATTTTGAAAATCTCCGGCTCATCATCCTTGGACGCGTCCTCCGGCAATAATACCGCATAGGCCGCTCCGGCGACGTCAAATTCCTCAACGACTTGATAATAGGAGACATTGCCCGATTCGTCCTCAAGTTCTACGACTGGGCCAAATGTGTCGCGAACCCGCGACGTCATGACTGCTTGGTCTGCTGTAAATTCAGTCATTGCCCATCTTCTCCATCAAACTCGTCGATCAACGTATTAAAGGTCTCCTCGACGATTTCCCATTCTTCGTCGCTTTCAATTGTGTACAGCTTCAGGTCATCGCCGTCTTCCTCGTAACGGAACGCGTATACCTCTTCGCTCTCTTCATCTTCATTCCCATCGGAATCCAAAGGAACGACCATCATATACTTGGCGTCCGAACCGTCGACTTCGAATTTCATAATCACTTCGAACTCTTCTTCATTGCCCTCATCATCGGGGATATAAATAATTTCCGGTTCTTCTTCATTTCCGATACGATCTTTAGACATACGCGATCACCCTCACTTTATACTCTTAGAGTCCAAATAATTTTGCAAAATCAAGCTGGCAGCCATCTTGTCGACGACACCCTTGCGTTTCTTCCGGCTGACATCCGCATCCAGCAACGTACGCTGCGCAGACACGGTAGTCAGCCGTTCATCCCAGAGATGCACGGGCAGATTCAGCTTCGCCCGAAGATCCTCGGCAAACGCCATGCATATTTCTCCACGGGGACCAATCGTACCGTTCATATTCTTGGGCAGCCCCACAACGATTTCTTCCACCTCGTGCTGCTTCACAAGCTCGGCAATGCGCTCAAATTCGCTGCCTTCCTTGCGGCGCTCGATGGTTTCGAGCCCTTGGGCGGTCCACCCTAAGCTGTCGCTCACAGCCACTCCGATCCGCCGGTCCCCGTAGTCTAGGCCCATGATTTTCATGTATTGCTCCTTTAAAATGCGGATTCACCGCGTATCCGTTCTTGAGAAGGTTCGCTGCCATCAACGGTGATTCGCCATGTAAAAGCGCACCAACTCTTCGATCAGCTCGTCGCGTTCCTTCTTGCGAACCAAGCTTCTCGCATTGTTATGACGCGGGATATAGGCCGGGTCCCCCGATAACAGATATCCGACGATCTGGTTAACCGGATTATACTCCTTCTCCTGTAAAGCCTGATAAACCGTAAGAAGAATCTCCTGCGCCGACGCTTCTAGTTCATCGCCTTTGACGTTAAATTTGACGGTTTTATCCATGGAGTCCATGATGACACCTCGCTTCTTCGACATACGCCTTTATGATCGCAGCTATTTTCCTCTTAGCCTAATCATACTATACCATATCATGGGTTCCATAAGGAAATTTTCAGTGATCTGCCCCGTCAAATTTTCACCACCTTCTCAGGCTTGGGAAGCAATCCACTCCGCTGCTACTTTTAATGCTTCGTCCAGCTTGCTGGCATCCTTGCCTCCGGCCTGGGCCATATCCGGACGACCGCCGCCTCCGCCGCCGCATACCGCTGCAACTTCCTTAACGAGCTTGCCGGCATGCAATCCGCGAGCCACTTCTTCCTTCGGAACTACGACGACAAAATTCACTTTGTCTTCGTTTGGCGCGCCCAACACCAGCACAGCATCCGGCAATTTCACCTTCAGCTCGTCAGCCAGCGTGCGCAACGCATCCATGCTTCCGGCTTGCACGCGCGCAGCCAACAGCTTGGTTTGACCCACGCTCACCACTTGGCTCGTCAATTCACCAGCTTCGATCACGCTCAGCTTGCTTTGCAGCGATTCGTTCTCACGGCTCAGTTCCTTAAGCTGCTGGAACAATCCTTCCACGCGTTTCGGCACATCGTTGACGTTGGCTTTCAGCAGACCAGCTGCTTGCTTCAACAGGTCCAGCTGTCCATCCATAAACAGATATGCGCCGCGTCCGGTCACAGCTTCGATCCGGCGCACCCCGGAACCAATGCCGCTTTCGCTGACGATTTTGAACAAGCCGATCTCCGCCGAATTGTTCACGTGACAGCCGCCGCAAAGCTCCAAGCTATAGTCGCCAACCTTGACGACGCGAACGATGTCCCCGTACTTCTCACCGAACAGCGCCATCGCCCCCATCGCTTTCGCTTCATCGATTGGCTTCAGCGAGGTAGTTACAGGCAAGGCATTCCAAATCTGTTCATTGACGCGGCGTTCGATTTCCGCGAGTTCCTCCGGCGAGATGCTGCCGAGGTGAGAGAAGTCGAAGCGCAGGCGTTGTGGTTCAACGAGGGAACCAGCTTGGTTCACGTGTTCGCCAAGCGTCTCCTTCAACGCCTTATGCAACAGGTGAGTTGCCGTATGGTTCTTTACTGTGTGGCTGCGTTGTTCACGGTCTACGGAAGCGGTAACTTCGGCGCCAACCCGCAGTTCACCGGTCTTCACCGTGACTTGATGCACATGCTGCCCATGAGGAGCTTTAAACAAGCCCTCCACATCGGCGCTAGCGGAGTCGCTATGAATCGTCCCTTGGTCGCTGACCTGGCCGCCGCTTTCCGCATAGAACGGCGTAGAAGCCAGAATCACTTGACCCGATTGGCCCTCGCTCAAGGAATCCGCAAAAGCGTCATCAACCACAATCGCTACAATGCTAGTGGTAACTTCAAGCTCATTATATCCAACGAATTCGGTTTTAGTCGTAAAATCCGCCAAAACGCCGCCCTGCACCTTCATGCTGCCGCTATCGTGGCGGGCTGCCCGGGCGCGTTCACGCTGTTCTTCCATGGCGGCTTCAAAGCCTTCGCGATCTACGCTAAGCCCTTGCTCCGCTGCGAAATCCTCGGTCAAATCCAGCGGGAAGCCGTAAGTATCGTACAGCTTAAACGCATCAGCCCCGCTGATCTGCGTGCGGCCTTGCGCTTTCGCTTCAGCACTGATATCGGCCAGAATCGCCAAGCCATCACTCAATGTTTCATGGAAGCGTTCCTCTTCCGTGCGGATGACTTTCTCGATAAACTCACGTTTGGTAACTACATCCGGATAGTAGGTGCCCATGATGTCGCCAACCGTCTCTACCAAGCTGAACATAAAAGGTTTGTCCAATCCGATCAGCTTGCCATAACGTACCGCCCGGCGCAACAGGCGGCGGATGACATAACCGCGGCCTTCGTTCGAAGGCAGAACGCCGTCAGCTACCGCAAAGGTCACCGTACGGATATGGTCAGCAATTACCTTAAGTGCCACGTCACTGTCCTCAGCAGCGCCGTAAGTTACACCAGCCAAGCTGGCGGTCTTTTGGATAATCGGTTGGAACAAGTCGGTATCGAAGTTGGAGTTCACGTCCTGCAAAATCGACGCAAACCGCTCAAGTCCGGCACCGGTATCGATGTTTTTATTCGGAAGCGGCGTGTAGCTGCCGTCCTTGTTGTGGTTGAATTGTGAGAACACCAGGTTCCACACTTCCAGGAACCGTTCATTCTCCCCGCCTGGATAACATTCCGGATCCGATAGATCGCCGTAAGCGTCGCCGCGGTCATAGAAAATTTCCGTACAAGGTCCGCAAGGCCCTTCCCCGATATCCCAGAAGTTATCCTCCAGCTTAATGATGCGTTCTGCAGGAATGCCGATTTTTTCATTCCACAGTTTAAATGCTTCTTCATCCTCAGGATATACGGTAACCGACAGGCGATCTGGATCAAAACCGATCCATTTCTTATCCGTCAGGAATTCCCAAGCCCAAGTAATCGCTTCTTCCTTAAAATAGTCCCCAATTGAAAAGTTCCCCAACATCTCAAAAAACGTATGGTGCCGGCGCGTCTTCCCGACATTTTCGATATCGTTCGTGCGAATACACTTTTGCGAGTTGGCAAGGCGCGGATTTTCCGGCTTGACCCGCCCGTCGAAATACGGCTTCAGCGGTGCCATCCCAGCATTGATCCACAGGAGCGAAGGATCGTTATGCGGGACGAGCGAAGCGCTAGGTTCGATTTTATGGCCTTTGCTGGCGAAGAACTCCAGCCATTTGGAACGGATTTCACTTGCTTTCATCGTCTCTTGACCTCCTAATTGTTCCTCTAAAAATAAAAACGCCCCTGAAAATCAGGGACGATTCAAATCGCGGTACCACCCTGGTTATCGCTTCCGATTGCGGCTGGACCGTTGTCCGCCGGATTCTAAAGCGATCGCCTCGTTGGTCCGATAACGGGGACCTGCCGGTGAATTTGTAGTCCACACTCCGAAATTAGCTTTCCGTTCGCGCGAGATTTCAGGTTCTCTCAGCCACCGCCTCAGCCCCCATGCGGGACGCCAACTGCAGCGGAACCCTTCTCTGGCAAATCCGCTTGTCGAACGTACTGGATTTCATCAACGTTTTGAAAATTTTCACATAACATTTTAAGTATATAAGGCGAGGAACGCCGTGTCAATGCAACTTGTCCGCCTGAATCACATCGCTTTGCGGCGAACATAGTAGGCATAGAAATGCTGAATAACCACCTTCACCACGGCAAAAAACGGAACCGCCAATATCAGACCGGGCACCCCTGCCAACTCCCCGCCAATAAGAAGCGCCAAAATGATCAGCATGGGGTGCATATGTAAGCTCCGTCCCACCACCTGCGGAGAAATGACGTTGCTTTCGATCGTTTGGCACAACATGTTGACGAGCAGGACCAGCAGGACCATTTTCCAAGAAATCGTCGTCGCCATAACCAAGGCCGGAGCCGCCCCGAGAAATGGCCCCAGGTAAGGGATGATGTTGCACAGAGCAACCACTCCTGCCAGCAACAGCGCAAACGGCATGCCGATGAGCATATAGCCGATGTAGGCGAGCACACCGATAATAACGCATACCAGCAATTGCCCCCGGACATAGTTCCCTAAGGCCATATCGATTTCCTTAAGCAGCGTTAGGATCGACTTGCGCCGGGAGCGCGGCAAGTACTGCAGAATCAGCCGCTCAATCAGCTCGATATCCTTCAGCATGTAGAAGATCAGGAACGGGATAATAAACGCATTAAACACAACGCCAATCGTTGTTCCGATATTGTCCAGAAAACCGGAAATGGCGCTGGCCAACCGGTTTTCAAATTGATAAAACCAATTGTTCATGCCCATGCGGATGCTCCCTGGCAAAATCCCGTTGTCCCATCGATTCATCATTTGCTGGGTATGAAACGTAAGCTCCGGCAAATGCTCGCCCAGCTCCTCCAGTTGTTCAACGAACATCGGAATCACATTCATCAGCACCACGGATAGGCCAGTCAGAAATACCGCATAAATCAGCAGCACGGCCATCGTCCGCGGCACCTTCCGCCCATTAAGCATCCGAACGATCGGATTTAAGACATAAGAAATAATGATGGCGATGACAAACGGGGCGAAAACCGCCTTCAAAAATCGATAGACAAGGGCAAACATCGGCCGCAGCTGCCACACAAAAAACAGGATCACCAGCCCCAACAACAGCCAAACGCCATATCGAAACAGCTTGCTTTGGGTGATCGGGATCAGCGCTTGCTTCTGCTCTTCCCGCTCTTGTTGCTCGTTTGGTGCAGTTTGCGTTTGCTCCATCTGCTGCTTGCGTGCTTGCTCCCTCTGTTCATTGGCTCCCATCGATGTTACGCCCCTCCCTGCTTCACACAGCGAAATACTCGTATAGATTAGTATTTGTCAGTGGAGGTAAATTTATGAGGGGAGTTGATCGCGACTGCCGGGTCGCATGCTCCAAAAGGACCTGAGAGGCGTTATTCGGTCATTTCCCGACCATTTCCCGATGTAACGGACCCAGCGGTCGTTATATAGCCAAAAATGCAGCCAACCGGAACAACTTCGCTGGAATAAGGTCATCTCCGTCCGTTAGATATCAAAGGTTCGGTTTTCGCGACCAATAACGCCTCCCGGGTCCGTTAGCCGGGCGTGCAAACCGAAACAGCCCGGACGCATCTAGTACTACAGATGTGTCCGGGCTGCTACAAGCCTTCAAGCAGGGAAATAACGTCAGCGGATCACCCTACTATTTGCCGCTCAGCGGCCCTTCAACTCCTCATAATGCGCCAGCACCGCTTGATGGATGGGGTGCTCGGCGTCGAGGCCGGTGTATTGGGCCAGGGTCTTGGAAGCACCAACTTCGCGCAGCGACGCTTGCAGCTCCGCGGCTTCCGGATCGTCCGGAACATCGAAACAGAGCGCCATCGCCATCGTCAACGCCAGGTACCCGTATCCAAATTCACGTTCATACGCCTGCGTTGCCGGGGAGACCAGCCGATCGCCGGCGGACAGCTTGCGGATCGGTGAACGGCCAACCCGCGAAACCTCGTCCGTCAACGCCGGATTGGCGAAGCGCTCCAGAATCGTATCGATATACGCCTGATGCTCGGCTGGCGAAAATCCATGTTTCGCCACAAGCACCGCCCCGGTCTCCGAGAGGACGGCGCGCACATGCTGGACGACTTTTTGATCATTCATCGCTTCCTGAATCGTCGCATGGCCCTGCAAATATCCCATATAAGCGGCCGAGCAATGGCCGGTATTTACAGTAAACAGCTTGCGTTCGATATACGGCTCCAATCGGTCAACATAGTGGACGCCTTCGACCCGATGAAAGCCCTCAAACATTTGCGATTGGTCAACCGCCCATTCATAAAATGGCTCGACCACAACCTGCAGCGGATCCTCATGCTGCTGCAACGGAACGATCCGGTCAACCGCCGCATCCGGGAACGCCACATGATCGTCCGCCCACTGCCGCGTAGCTTCATCTAATTGGGCGTAAACATGCTCTTTGAGCTGGGAGCTGCCGCCGATGGCGTTCTCGCAGGCAATGATATGCAGCGGGGCGGCTGCGGCGCTATCTTTCCGCAGGGTGAGCCCTTGGGCAATTGTACCGGCGATATGCTTCAAGATGTTTACACCAACCGCCGTCGTTACCAAATCAGCCGCCGCAATCGCCTGAGCAGCCGCAGCGGGATCGCTCATGCTGTTAATCGCCGTTACGCCTTTGACAATCACGGTCTCTTGCTGATCGCTGGCCAAGGTAACAGGGTATTCCTTACGCTGGGCCAGCTCCGAAACAAGCTTCTCGTTCACATCAACAAAGCATACCTCGTAACCGGAACGAGACAACAGCAACCCGATAAATCCTCTGCCGATATTCCCTGCGCCAAAATGGACCGCCTTCATCCTTCCATGCCCCCCTCAAGGATCTCCGCGATTTCCTCTTCCGTCTTCGCATTCATAATTCGTTCCAGATTAGACTCATCTGAGAACACCATCGCAACATTCGTCAGAACCTCCATGTGATCCCCGCCGGCTGCGGCGATGCCAATCACGATAAAGGCTGGCTCATCCCCGCCAAAATCAACACCTTCCGGGAAGCGGACAACCGACAGGCCGGTCGAGGAAATCATGCCTTTGGCTTCTTTCGTCCCGTGCGGGATCGCCAGACCTCCCCCCATGTAAGTGGAGACGATCTCTTCGCGCTCGATCATTTTGTCCACATATTCTTCCGTCACGTGACCTGCGTCGACCAGCAGCTTTCCTGCCATACGAATGGCTTCATATTTATCGTTTGCCTTGCCGTTCAAAATAATTTTCTCTTTAGACAGTATTTTCATGATTGTTCTCTCCCTTTCCACGGATTATCCTATCTTCTTTTAGTTACAAATTCTCAAAATAAAACAGCAGCTCGGTCGCCAAAAAATTTCGGATCTCCTGACGTTCTCCGGTTTCCAGCAGCTCTACCAACTCCGGCTTAAGCAGCAAGGCGCTGATTTCGCTGAGCACTTCCAAGCTCTCGCGAGACAACTCTCGCGGCGCGAGCATAAATAGCAATGCGCTAACTTCTGTATCCCCGTCAAGTACCACAGGTTCTTCCAAGCGGAACAACGCCAGTGAACGGTAATTCACAAACCGGGTTCGTGTATGAAACAGCGCCAGCGACGTGCCCGGAATGACCTGACTGGCCATCTTCTCCCGTTCCAACAAACGGTCGGTTACGGCCTGAACATCGGATATAGCGTGCTTCAGCTGCCACTCCTTCGGCTCAAGTCTAGCGGGACCGGACGGCGGGACGAATCGTTGGTTCATTTCCTCCAAAGCCGTCGAAACCGTCTCCCGTAAGGAGAGCCCTCGATTATTTAAATCGCGGACGTCAAATTGCTCCAGAAGACTGACAACCTCGTTCAGTGATACCGACAAGGACCGTACCTTGTCAAATGCCCTGGTTTTCGTGGACTCCGACTCAGGTGTCACCTTACGAGATTTTAATACGGTACGCTGGACGTATTCGAGCAATCGCTCCGTGTCCTCATCCGTTAATAACGGACTTAGCTTTACGTAACGATCCTCCGGAAGAGGCAAATCAATCGTCGAGATGATTAAGTCGTAATCCGATTCAGGATACCGCTTCGCCTCGTACCAAGATACATTGCCCAGCACTTCGATTTGCGGCATTTCTTTGGCCAGCCGCGTGGCCAGCAGCTTGGAGGAGCTTAGCCCGCTGGAGCAGACGAGAATCGCCCGCATGTTAAGACCAAGCTGATTCAGACGCTCCATAGAGGCTCCGAAATGCATCACCAAGAAGCCAATCTCTTCGTCCGGAACCTCCAGGCCAGCCACACTTTCGTTCATCGCCTCACGTACGATGCCAAACAACTCATCGTAATCTTTGCGAATGGCGCCCAGCAATGGGTTGCGGATGCGGGAGCCTTCGCGGATGCGTTTAAAAGCCGGGCCCATATGCTCCAGCAGACCGTTCCGGAGCAGTCGATCTTCCTGAAACGGAATGCCGGTGCGCTTCACGACGTTCTCAGTCAACCGATATACCGTCTCAACCAACTCGATATCCGCTTGGACGAGCTCGGGGGAAGCTTCTTTCGCCCGGCTGAACAAGCCATTCATATAAGCCAGTTCCTCCGGCGGAAACGTAAGCTCCAGCTTCTCAGCCAAACGGGAAGCGAAGCGAGCCGTTTCGGTTTCATCCTGCTCCCCGCCCCCGGCGGCAGGCTTGTTATTTTTACCTGAGCAATGGACTAACCTTCCTGCCTTCATCCGATTCACTGAAACGGAGAGACGAATAAGCAGCTGGGTATAGGCATTCTCGGACAAATGCTCCGTCCAGCTCCAATTCATCGCCCACAACGTGTTTTCGATCGTCATGAGGTGATCCGTCCCAACGACCTCAAGCAATCTGGCGGTGGCGGAGGAGACCTGGTTTTCTGGCGTGCCTCCAATCAAGTCAGAGTAATCCAAGTGCTCGACCGCCAGTTGGCATAATGCCGCGCGTTTCTGCTGTTCCTCGCCAAGCAACTCCACGCCGTAACCGCGGCGCCGAACCAGTTCCAGTCCAAAGCGGGTGAACCAGGGCTCCAGTTCATCCAAATCGCTGCTGACCGTTGCTACCGTTACCTTTAAGCCATGGGCCAGCGTAAACAGCTTACACGGCTCCTGCTCCTCAAGCAAACGGCAGATCAGCAAAAGATGTCGCTCTTCAATGGAATAGTCGCTGGCATTATCAACCAGCAGCAATCGCTTGGCCTCTTGCAGCTTCTCGCCCTCCTCGCTATCTTCGGGGTTGCTCCAGACCGAGATTCCGGTGCCGGATTTCCGGTGCAGGACTAAGTCGAAATAGGCTAATATTTTTTCAATCTCGTCCAGTTCCCGGTGAACCGTTCTGACGCTGACGTTGATTTCCGCAGCGATTTCCGCAGCGGTCATCCCGTGCTTGCGTCCAAGGAGGAGAACGAGGATTTGCTTTTGTCGTGCGGTCATTTTCCGCATATCAAGTCTCTCCTAATATAGACGCAAAACACCGGCGACAAAATCGCCAGTGTTCTGCCCCCGCATCGTAACTGGCGTTGCTTAGCCTTTCAAACGCTCAACCAGTTCATCGTATTTGGGACTTTTCAGGAAATTATCAATGGAGATATGTTCGGCGTCCGGTTTGTTGGCGATCGCGCGATCCGTCAGCGTTTTTTGCGTAATAACGATGTCGGCATCGCTTGGGATTTCGCTGACTGCCGAGTTCACAACCGTCACCTTCACGCCGGCGTCCTGCATTTTCTTTCTCAGAACGGAGGCACCCATCGCACTGGACCCCATACCGGCGTCACAAGCGAACACGATTTTGTTCACCACTTGCTTCTTCACTCCGCCTGCTGCAGCAGGAGCTGCCGCGTCGGATTTTGCACCTGCAGCTTTCATTTCTTTCATTTTCGCTGAAGCTTCAGCCAGATCCATTTCCTCATCCGTTTGTTTACCCGTTTTGAGCAGCAGCGACGCAACGAGGAACGAAACGACTGCCGCAACAATGACGCCGCTTAACATTGGAATGTAACCGCCTTTTGGCGTCATCAGGAAGTAAGCAAAAATACTACCCGGAGAAGGAGAACCTACAAGACCTGCACCGGTCAATTGGAACGTAAACGTACCAGCCACGCCGCCAGCCATTGCAGCCAACACCAGAATCGGTTTCATCAAGATATACGGGAAGTAAATCTCATGAATCCCGCCCAGGAAGTGAATGACAACCGCACCTGGAGCCGATTGTTTCGCCATGCCGCGACCAAAGATCCAGTAAGCCAGCAGGATCCCAAGACCTGGGCCCGGGTTTGATTCGAGCATAAACAGCATCGATTTGCCTACTCGAAGTGCTTCTTCCGCAGCAATTGGCGTAATGACACCGTGGTTGATCGCATTGTTCAAGAACAAGACTTTACCTGGTTCAATAATCAGGTTGACCAGAGGCAGCAATTTGGCGTCCACCAGGAAGTCAACACCCGAAGACAACGCTTTACTGATGGCGGTTACGACTGGGCCAACGCCAGCGTATGCCCCGAGTGCCATCGCACCGCCTAGAATCCCAATCGAGAAGTTGTTGACCAGCATTTCGAAGCCGGACTTAATTTTCCCCTCGACCAGTTTGTCGAACTGCTTAATAACCCAAGCAGACAATGGGCCAACGATCATGGCGCCAAGGAACATCGGAATGTCGCTGCCCACGATAACGCCCATTGTCACAATCGCTGCTGTCACTGCCCCCCGTTTGCCGTGGATCATTTGCCCACCGGTGTAGCCGATGAGGAGTGGCAGCAAATATTTGATCATAGGATCGACGAGTTGGCCGAGATATTCGTTCGGAATCCAACCGGTCGGAATAAATAATGCGGTAATGAGCCCCCATGCGATAAACGCGCCGATATTCGGCATTACCATACCGCTGAGTGCACGGCCGAACTGCTGAACCTTCACTCGGGCTCCGCCGGTTCCTGCAGACGGCTGTTTGGTTTGTGCTGTAGCCATAAAGAGTAACCCCCTTATAAAGATGCACGGATGAACAACAATTTGCTTGTTGGCTTACCGTGTTTCTACCCTCATCCTAATTCAAAGCGCTTTCTAACTCAATCAAATCAAAACACGGTTTCGTCATGATTATTGTTGTCAACATTTGAAGAGTGATTCCCTCCAAAAATAAAAAAGCTGCCCCCTTCGGTCTTAAAAGGGACAGCTTGTGCATCTTTACAGCCTCACCGGAATATATTTTTACGAGGAAGCGTGCATTTCCGAGAAATCCTGTACCATTTCCTCGCCGAAGAACAGATCATCCAGAGAACTGAGCGTTCCGTCTTCTTCTACTTGGTATACGGACATTTTGTCGCCGTTTACCGTTAATTCGATAAAGCAACCCCAGCAATAGAACTGGTGGGAGCCGATCTTCCCAATATCCTTGGAATTGCAATTTGGACATTTCATCATAGAACCATCACCTATCCATCCACATAAAAATTCACGGCTTTTCAAGCAGCTGTTCGCTGCCCAGGGGCACCATGATCGCGTTTTCCCCTCGGGTCATTTCCGGCATAAATGGCAGCAGCTTGCGCCCTTCCATCAGATCGGTGAAAAACCCGTCGCTAATTTCAATTCCAGTAATTGTATTTCCCAATTCGTGTTCAAAATAAACATCCGTTACATGGCCTAGACGTATTCCGTCTTCAGTCAGGACAGGCAGTTCTTTTAATTTTCCATTTCCCGTTAAGAAGGTATTCTGTATATTCTCGGCTCTCCACTTGCGGACAGCCTGTTGATTGCAGATCATCACGGCATCTTCACCGTAAGCCACGATATCCTCCCATCGCACGGCCTTGACACTGGAATTCCAAAACAATCGATTCTCCAGTTGGATGCCGACGATCGACCAATTAAGGTCCAGGAGGATGTCAACGACTTTCCCGACCTTCTTGCCATGCTCCACATCATAGACGGTCAGGCCGATCATTTCTTGCATTCTCATGTTGGAATGGACACTCCCTGTTTGGGCATCTCATGTGAATCCCGAAAAACCGATCCTCCCCTCCGCAAAAGCTAAATTGAGCCCAAAAATATGCCCATTATTTTCTTCTACGGAGACGTTCCAGGATGGTTCCAATTTTTTCGGCGATTTCGTAAATTTCTTCCCTAGTATTACCCATTCCGACGCTAAATCGAATCGCAGAACGCAAAAAACTTTCCGGAAGATGCATCGCTTCCAGCACATGAGACGGCTCCAGCGACCCCGAAGTGCATGCGGAACCGCTGGAGGCGGCAATGCCCTCCATATCCAAATTCATCAGCATCGTCTCCGAATCTACCTCCGGGAAGCTGATGTTGATGATATGCGGCAGGCGATGCGTCGGATGGCCGTTGACATGGAACGCCTCGCGAGTAATCCGCTGCTCCAGTGCGGACAGCAACTCTCGGATCAACTCCTCATCGTGAGCGACGCGCGCCCCCCGCTCCGCCGCAGCCAATTCCACGGCTTTGGCAAAACCTGCGATGCCGGCCATATTTTCCGTGCCTGCCCGGCGCTTGCGCTCCTGCAACCCGCCGTGTTGCATCGGCTCCAGCACCAGATCCTTCCGTACATACAAAGCCCCAACGCCTTGCGGTCCGTTGATTTTATGCGACGAGAAGCTCATCAAGTCGACCGGCAGATCCCGACAGGAGATCGGCAATGCGCCGAGCGCTTGCACAGCATCGACATGAAACACAATTCCCCGCTCCCGTGCAATTTCGCCGATTTCAGCAATCGGCTGAATCGTGCCTACCTCATTATTGCCATACATCACACTAATCAAGATCGTATCGGGGCGGATAGCCTCCCGCACTTGCTCCGGATGCACCAGTCCATAACGATCCACAGGCAAATAGGTCACTTCAAACCCATCCTTCTCCAAGCGCTCGCAGGAGTGCAGTACCGCATGATGCTCGATAGAGGTCGTAATGATATGGCGTCCTTCCGCTTTCCGGGCGTACGCCGTGCCAAACAACGCCAAGTTATCGCTCTCCGTTCCGCCGCCCGTAAACACCAGCTCATCCGGACGGCAGCCGATGTGCTTAGCAACTGTATCTCGCGCCCCGTTCACCAAGCGTTTGGCCTCCCGACCGTAATAATGAACGCTGGAGGCGTTACCAAATTGCTCTCGCATCACCTGCAGCATCGTTTCCGCAACCTCCGGATGGATCGGCGTGGAAGCGGCATGATCTATGTAAATGTGCTTCATGGCTCTCACCTTGTCCCAGAACTTTTTTGATAAAACGTAAATGACCGCCCCGGAGTCGGGACGGTTACCGAATTGTTCGTTGATTGTATCTTATCTCATTGTTGATGGCAAGTCGGTTTACAAATTAAATGTAGAACATGTAATTTTCTTTGGTTCCTTGTTCCTCGAAGTTCACCAGATTCTCCAGCGTTGTCGAATCCAGCACTTCAGCGATGCTGTCGCGGATCCGCAGCCACAAATCGCGTTTGGCCGGATCGTCTTCCTCGGTGAAATCCACCGGAGAAATCGGCCCTTCTAATACGCGAATGATGTCTCCCGCCGTAATTTCACTAGCTTCTTTGGATAGAATATAACCGCCGTAAGCACCGCGTACGCTCTTCACCAGACCTGCGTTACGCAGCGGCGCGATTAATTGCTCCAGATAATGCTCGGATAATTGGTTTTTCTCGGCGATGCTTTTCAGAGAAGTTGGCCCTTCGCCGTATTTAGCGGCCAGCTCCATCATAATCGTCAATCCGTAGCGTCCTTTTGTCGAAATCTTCAAAGAAGGCACCTCTTTCAATTTTCAAATAAACTTTATATAATTGATCCTTGATCCTTAAAAGAACAGTATCAGGCCATTCGCCGCGTTCTTCTGCGACAATTGCGCCCAAATCCGGGGATTCCTCCCTATTCCTATCTTTACCCTGTGCTTATCGTAACATATCATATGTGTTTTGGGAAATAAAGCGACAATTGTGGTAAAATAAACGACGAGCGACTCGCCGCTCAAAGGAGTGATCATGATGGCTAAGCCTAACAGCGAAACCCGCGTCGTCGTCGGCATGTCTGGCGGCGTCGATTCCTCGGTGACGGCACTTCTGCTGAAGCAGCAGGGCTATGACGTCATCGGCATATTTATGAAGAACTGGGACGATACCGACGAGTTCGGTTACTGCACCGCGGAAGCGGATGCTGAAGACGTTCGCCGCGTCTGCGAGCAGATCGATATCCCTTACTATACCGTGAACTTCGAGAAGCAATATTACGATAAAGTATTTGCCTACTTCCTCGAAGAATATAAGCGGGGCCGGACTCCTAACCCGGATGTGATGTGTAACCGGGAGATCAAGTTTGGCGAATTTTTGAACAAAGCGCTGGACCTCGGCGCAGATTACGTAGCGACCGGGCACTATGCCCGGGTCGTGGAAGAGAACGGGACGTTCAAGTTGCTGCGCGGAGTAGACAGCAATAAGGATCAAACGTATTTCCTCAACGCCCTGAATCAGGACCAATTGTCCAAAGCGATGTTCCCGATCGGCCACCTGCCGAAGCCGGAGGTACGGCGGATCGCCGAAGAAGCCGGCCTCTATACCGCGAAGAAGAAGGACAGCACCGGCGTCTGCTTTATCGGCGAACGGAATTTCAAAGAGTTTCTGAGCAACTACTTGCCTGCCCAATCCGGCGATATGATCGACATCGTCACCGGTGAGGTTAAGGGCCGTCACGATGGCCTGATGTACTATACGCTGGGTCAACGTCAAGGCTTGGGTATCGGCGGCTCCGGTACCGGCGAACCTTGGTTCGTGGCGGATAAGGATCTGGAGCGCAACATTTTGTATGTTGTGCAAGGCGACAAGCACCCAAGCTTGTACTCGACGTCGCTGATTGCTTCCGGCGTTAACTGGATCGCTGGCGCAGACAAAATGCCGGAGGGGCCGTACAAGTGCACGGCGAAATTCCGGTATCGTCAGCCCGATCAAGGTGTGACGCTGACGAAGCAACCAGACGGCACGGTACATGTCGCATTTGATGAACCGCAAAAAGCGATCACCCCAGGCCAAGCCGTCGTGTTCTACCAAGGCGAAGAATGCCTCGGCGGCGGCACGATCGAAGCCCCGGTGAAGCTGCGGACCGAGATTCCGGCTGTACAAGCCTAACCATAAAGAAGAGCCCCGCGTCAGTGAATGACGTGGGGCATCTTTTTTATGCAGAACCGGGCGCATGCATCTTGGCTTGCGAGCGTTTTGCCTTCCCTCGCCTCGCACCTTCCCTTTTACCTGCCGCTTCTGCGCCGCAGCTCCTGGTTATGCTTGATCTTTACCTCGTTCCCTTGCTCCGTGGCATGGTAGAACGTTCGGCCGGACAATCGCTTCGGCAGATACTCCTGCTGTACGTAATGCCCAGGGTAATCATGCGGGTACTTGTAACCTTCGTGCCCAAGCTTCGCCGCTCCCTTGTAATGGGTATCTCGCAAATGGAGCGGCACTTCGGCGGATTTGACCTCTTCAATCGCCGCCATGGCGTTCCCAATCGCTTCAACCACCGCGTTGGATTTTGGACTTTCGACCGCAAACAAGATCGCCTGGACAATATTCAGCCGTGCTTCCGGCCAGCCATTGTTGCGGTAAGCCTCCAAAGCGCTGACGGCCTGTACCATCGCCTGCGGGTTGGCCAGGCCAATATCCTCGCTGCTGGCAGCGATCAACCGTCGGATGAATGTCATCGGGTCCATTCCCAGCTTCTCAACCGCGTACAGGAACCAGAACACCGCCGCATCGCTGGAGCCGCGAATCGATTTATGAAACGCGGACAGCACATCGTATTGCGTGGACTCGTCCGCTTTGACGAGCGGCCGGCGGATCGATTCCTCCGCCACTTCGAGCGTAATGTGCACCGTCCCGTCCGATTGCGGGGGCGTGGTCATCGCCGCCAGCTCCAGCGCATTCAGCGCACGCCGAATATCTCCGTTCGCCATCGCAGCGATGTGCAGCAGCGCCTCCTCGTCAACCTGCAGCGGCATAAAGCCCAGCCCCTTCTCTTTGTCGGCCAAGGCCCGCCGCATCGCGATCAGCGAGTGCTCCTTCGTCAGCGGCTCCAGCTGGAACAGCGTGGAGCGGCTCATCAACGCACCGTTAACGTAGTGGAACGGATTTTCCGTCGTTGCCCCGATAAAGATGATCGTGCCTTTTTCCACCGCCGGTAGTAATGCGTCCTGTCTCGAGCTGTTAAATCGATGGACCTCGTCCAGGAACAGAATCGTTTTGGTGCCGTAAAAAGCTTTGTCGTTCTGCGCCTTTTCAATCACCTCACGCACATCCTTCACCGACGCATCCACCGCGTTGAGCCGGACGAACTCCGCCTTCGTCTGATTGGAAATAATGTGGGCGAGCGTCGTTTTGCCGCAGCCGGGAGGACCGTACAGTAAAATCGACGAGACCTGGTCCGCTTCAATCGCCCGCCGCAGCAGCTTGCCCGGGCCGACAATATGTTCTTGTCCGATATATTCATCCAGCGAGGTCGGCCGCATCCGGTCCGCCAGCAACCGCCCCGCCGGGCTTTGCTCTTGATTGAAAGAAAACAAATCCACCTTCAAGTCACTTCCTTGATCGTTAGCATGATAATCCGGATACATGGAATGATACCAAACTTATTCTAGCATACCTGACGTAAAAAACACTTATAGTTGTTCTTTCGCTTTTCCTGCTGCCGGAAATATGAGTTAATATAGATGTCGGGCCGACGAATCACGGGAAAGGGGGCTGATCGAAGTGATTTCAGTGAGTGAGGTGGCTGTCGCGTAACGCGGCACCACAATAAAACGGGGGGCTGGGAACAGCCTCCCTTATTTAGGTTTAACGATTCCTGTGTTAAGATAGATCCAGTTAAAACCAAATTTTGTCTTTATTTAAAGTCAAAGTCGTTTGTTCTACACCAAGAAGGTTGGAACAAGCGGTACCAATACTCAATGGAAAGGGGGAAGCGAGCATGTTGACTTATATCGTAACAGCAATCCAAGATGGAGCACGAAATAAGGAGGTACATGATCGTGAATTACAAAAATGGAAAGGATGTTCTTCCCCCTAGGCTGCTGAAGGAGCTCCAAACGTATATTCAGGGTGAGCTGCTTTACATTCCCAAGCCGGAACGGTCAAGGGCGTTATGGGGAGAACTGAGCGGTTCCCGCCACTCGATTGCTAAACGGAACGAAGAGATTTTTCGCTTGTACCGCGCCGGGAGCACGGTACGGGATTTAGCCGAAAGATTTCACCTCTCCGATGAAAGCATCCGCAAAATTTTAACCAAAATGCGCAGCCTCAGGCAACCCGCAACCGTGTCCGAGTAACGCCAACCCGGGGAACAACATCCTAATCCAAATCACAATCCTGATCCTAAACCCTAAGCCAGGACCGGCCGGTCTTGGCTTTATTTCTATAGATTCAGGTATAATGGAGTCATATCCTACTTCGAGCCTATACCAAACTGAGGTGACCCCCTTGACGCAGCAGCAACCTGAACCTAACTCAACTTCCGCGAATGCGATAAAAATATGCGCCTATTGCGGCGAAGCCAAGCCGCTGGGCGAATTCCTGCGCCGCACCGGCAAGCGCTCCGGCAAAGGCTCACGCCGGGGCGCTTGCCGCAGCTGCCGCGCGCTGCGCAAGCGGCAGCAGGCTGCCCAGGCTCAGGCCGCGTTGCCGCGGGCTGCGGCCGCTGAGCCCGCTGGCGCAGCGCTGGCAGCGCCAACGAAAGCGCCCGTGCCGGCGGCGCCAAGCGGCGACGGCCGCGCGAGCGAAGCCGCGGCGGCCGGGTCCAGCGCGCCGCCGGGCGCGGAGGCCGGCGCCGCAGGCACGGCCAAGGCGGCGCGCAAACGCAAGCGCAAGCGCCGCAGCAAAAAGGCCGCGGCACAGATCGCGGCCGTTCAGGACGGCGCCAGCGCCAGTGCGGCAGCGCCGGCGGGCGCCGCGGGGCGGTACGGGGGCGCTGCCGCGCCGCCCAAGCGGCGGATCAAGCGGGCGCTGCCCGCCCCGCCGCCAAAAGCCGAGGGTCCCGACGTCGGGACCCTCAGACCGAACCGCAACGGCATGATCCGCCTGCGCGGGCGTACCGACAAAGGTCGGCGCTGGCAGCAGGAGATCGACTATGACCTGGCGGTCACGCTCGTACGCGAGCACATGGCCGTCGTCGTGAACCCGTTCACCATCCGCCGTTTGTACACGAACAAGGCGTTTCGCCATTATATTTTGACGCGGGATCATTACACCTGCTTCTTCTGTGGAGAGTACGGCGATACAATCGACCATCTGCTGCCCAGAGCCAAGGGCGGTCACACAACACCAGTAAACTGCGTCTGCGCCTGCAATCTGTGCAACCAAAGCAAAGCCGATCGCTGGCTGGACGAGTTCATGCAGGACGACGCGTAATCAAAGTAAGTTCTCGTTTCCACCATCAATAGTCAATAGTCGAAACAGAGCCGAAATCCACAATGATGTGACCACGTGCTGTGATTCTATCTGAAAAATCGAGTACAATTGGGCTACCTTGAGCGATTTTAACTAAATGGATATGAAATTTCATATCCATTCGCGCTTTCTGAACGGTTTGCCCAAAATCTATGCGAAAAACCGAGTACATTTCGGTTTTTTGCTTTTTTCGGCAAATTATATATGAAAAATCGAACACATTTCTGACCACGTAACTTATGCGCTTCGCCACCAGGGATGATTTCCGAGTAAAGCCCCCTGTTGGACACATTGCCTACTTGCCCCTTCTCTATACCTCATCCAATCCACAAACCCTCTCCCATCCAACCTCCGTTCACCTGAGCGAGGGGGATACTGTACCTCTGTCAATAGAGTAGACACAAAGAATCGAGAAAATTATGCGGCAGATCGGTACATACGTTCGCACTCATTGGGCGTAGAATACCCAATCGCGGAATGGATTCGTTTTCCATTGTAGAAGCAGGTAATATATTCAAAAATGCGTTTCTTGGCTTGCTTGCGTGTTTTGAACTTCTCCAAGTAGACAAGTTCTTTCTTAAGCACACTGTGGAACGATTCAATACACGCATTATCGTAGCAGTTCCCTTTGCGGCTCATACTGCCTTTCATCTTGTAGGTGCGCAGCCGCGCCTGGTAGTCATGAGAAGCGTACTG
>NZ_JADQ01000062.1:0-25791 GCF_000518465.1 Paenibacillus sp. J14
CCTTGTATTTGCACAGACGCTTAAATATTTCGATCAAATCTCTCCTCACTTGATTATAGATCTCTTTCCGTCTATACTTCGGGGTGAACACGATATGGTATTTGCACATCCACTTCGTGTGAGCTAAACTATAGCTCTTGTTTGCCATCTAAGACCATTCCTTTCTTTTATTGAGCCTGAACATCTCAATTTTATGGGAATGGTCTAGTTGGTCAAACCTTCGTTCCTCCACCCGCATAGCGGGTGGTTTTTTGTTTCGCACGCTTCGCGAGCTCAACTGGCTAAAGCCATAATAAAAAGGGCGCGATCCCCGCGCCCCTTGCATTCTCTTTCTAAAACTTGATCACTCCGGTAGTATGCAGCAGCACGAGTACGACGAGTACCGGTGCGATATACCGAACCATAAACAGCCATAACCGGAACCAACCGGACTTGAGCCCCGCGGCTTCCGCAGCCTTTTTCCAAAAGTACCCTACAAAGAGGGTCGTAATCAAGCCGCCGATTGGCAGCAAAATGTTCGAGGTAATGAAATCAAGCCAGTCGAAGAAGTTCTTCCCGCCCATGTCTGACAAAGCCGGTACGATCCCAAAGGACAAGACGGAAGGCAGCCCGATCAACAGAACCAACACACTGATGATCGTTACGGATTTTCCGCGGCCCCATCCCCAACGGTCCATCACGTAAGTCACCGGCACTTCCAGCAAGGATACCGAGGAAGTCAAGGCTGCAATCGCCAGCAGGACGAAGAACAACCCGCCGAAGAAGGCGCCAAACGGCATCGCCGAGAATGCAGCCGGCAGCGCGATGAAGACCAAAGACGGCCCGGCATTCGACTCTAAGCCAAAAGATGCGGTTGTTGGGAAGATGATCAAGCCTGCAATAAACGCATAGATCAAGTCCCCAGCCCCGATCGCCAGCGTAGCCGTGCCCAGGGATTGGCGCTTGTCCACGTAAGCCCCGTAAGTGAGCAAAATCCCCATCCCCAGCGATAACGAGAAGAAGGCATGTCCCAGCGCAACCAAAGCCGCCTCCGGACTCAGCTTCGAGAAATCCGGTTGAAGGAAGAAGGAAACGCCCTCCCCGGCTCCCGGCAAGGTTAATGCTCGAATCATCAAAATGATCAGAAGGACGACGAGCCCCGGGATCAGCACCTTGTTGAATTTTTCAATCCCGCCGGAGATCCCTTTCCCTACCACGATGGCGGTAATCAGCACAGCCGCCACCTGCCATACGAGCGGCATGAAGCCTTGGATGAACGAACCAAATTTCCCGCTATAGTCCGAATCGACATACAAACTTCCGCTGAAGGATTGAACCGCATAATGGAGCGTCCAGCCCGCAACGATGACATAGAAGCTCAAAATAAGAAAGGGAGCGATAACTTGCAGCAGCCCAAGACGGCCAAACACTTTAGGACCGCCGGCTTTTACAAAGGACGTGGATGCACTTCCGCGCCCTGAGCGCCCAATGGCCAGCTCCGCTAACAACAGAGGCAAGCCGATCAGGATCAAACAGATAATGAAGATCAGGAAGAAGGCAGCTCCCCCGTTTTGGCCTGTAATGTAAGGGAACTTCCACATGTTGCCGAGACCAACGGAACTGCCGATCGCGGCCAAAATAAATCCGGCAGAAGAGAATCGATCACTCCGCCCCTCGCCGAGCTGAGTTTGCTTAGTATTCATAACAACCCCCATATATTTTTATATTTCTCTATTATAATGAAAAAGGCTGTGGGTAGGGATATGAAATTTTTCCTTTATTTCATAACTTTCTCTCGATATTGTCCCGGTGTAATCTGTTCAAACCTCTTAAACAGCCGAATAAAATAGGACGGTTGTAACCCCACCTGCTCCGCAATTTCATTCACTTTCATATCGGAGTCACTGAGCAGCTCCTTCGCCTTCTCAATCCGGAGAGCCGTTACATAATCGATGAAATTCATGCCGGTTACCTGTTTGAACAAGCGGCTCAGCGTATAAGGCGTTGTATTAAAATGATGCGCGCACGCTTCGAGCGAAATCCCTTCGGCGAACTGATCCTTCAGCATTGCCGTCACCTGTTCGATGAGCGGCTTCGCTCGGGCCGTCTGATCCTCGCTTAACTTCTGGGCATACGGAAGGATAATTTTTTGCTGAAAAAAACGGACGATCTGCTCCGGCTCCCGAATTTGACTCAATTGCTCAAAGAGATTATCTCCTTCGTACAACTGATGAGGTTGGTAGCCGGTCTCCAATAACGTATGCATGATACTTCCCAGCACCTGCATGACGCCTTCCTTCAATAGCTTCTCTTTGCGCGAACGCACGACCAGCTCAGAGATAATGGCCTCGATCCGCTGCATCGCCTGCTCGCATTGTCCCATCCGCAACGCTTGAAGCAGCTCCTTCTCCAAAGCGAAGGGATAATGAACCTCTTGCGGCGTATAGGGCAGAATCTCCTCCAGATCAAGCACCTGGCATTGTTCCTTCAGGTCCCGATACAGAATCGCGTTCTGAAGAAACGGCAGCATGTCCGGAATATCCTTGATCTCGGTGGTTAACCGCCCAATGCAGATCGTCGTTTGCATCTTTAGCAGCGAACTGATCGTGCGGACTAAATCCTCGGCCAGGCTGAACAGCTCTTCTTTGACATGCATTTTTCTGGTTTCGGACGGATAGGAAAGCAGGATTCCCACGGTGAGGTCATGGAAATTGATGATTTCCGCTTGAATCCCCCGGATTCGCACCATTTCTTGCGCGATATTGGCTGCAGCAAAGGAGATCAGGTATTCATCGTTCTCCATAAATCGGTTATCGGCCTTGGACACCCCCGTAACCCGCGCCAGCATAAGTCCAAACCATTGCGATTCCGAGGACCAGCCAAAGGTCTGTAACCTTGCGCGGATCTCCGGCTCCTTCAGCGAGTACACATGCCCTTGCACCAACTGCATCATAAAGGCGGCCCGCAGCGAAGGATACGCTTGCTTCAGCTTCGTCTCCAAGGCTTTGCGTTCTTCGCTCAAATGGGTCCACTGATTGGCGATATAGTCCAATTCATCCCCTACTTCCGGCCCGGGGTCCGGCTTCTGCATTTTGACCAAACGAACCAACCGGCGGATCGGACGGTAGAGCCGATGCGAAGCCATCCAGGAGAGCAGGCAAGCCACGATCAGCCCGACGGCTCCCATCCCCATTATAATTCGGGAGATAATCACAATCGGCGCGGTGAGTTGCGACAGTTGCATCGTGGTGACGTATCTCCAAGGTTCACCTAAGCGGGAATACTCCCCGTACGAAATTAAATAGGATTTATCCTTCCATTGAAAAAGATAAGAGCCGGTCTCCTCCTTCCGCTGCATGACGCTCTCCTGCACGGCAAGCTCCAACTCCGCATTTTTCCGGTTCAGGGACGACGGGGAGACCAGCAGCGAGCCATCCTTGCCCATCAAAAAGGAAGCGCCTTCATTATCAACCGACATGCCTTCCACCATTTGCACCAGCTTCGACTGATCCAAATAAAAAATCAATGCCCCGTAAGGTTTACCGATACTTGGCAGCTTGTGGACAAGCGCCACATAAGGACCTGTCCCTTTCCCATTGACCTTCGTTAAGTCGAACTGCCAAAACTCCGATCTGCCTTGCTGCAGCAGACCGTGAAATTGCTTCTGTTGCTGGATATCGGTCAGCGGAACGATCCCCTCGATATCCGATACGATCACCGGCTGCTGCCGGTCTAAATATAAATAGACTTGGTCGATTAAAGGATAGGCTCCTTTCATAACCCCCAAAAAACGATACAGACTATGCGTTACGTTAAATTCGTCTACTAAATCAATCTCTCCAAGCCTTCCGTCCAGTCGGCTGTCCAAGGACCACTGGGTCGCAGCCAGCTCCAGTTGAGCTAAACTGTCATTCATTCGATCAATCGTCTTCACTAGTAAGGCATCATGATGGCGCGTGATTTCATTCTCCATATAGGCCCGGCCGGCGATATAGAATGTAATCCCAATAATCACGGTGGGCAGGCTGGTGACACATAACACCAAAAATAAGCTTCTGCGAAAAAAATGGCTCTTCTTCATACATCCCCGCCTTTCCGTAGTTTCCATTGGTCTTCCCTATCTTACTATAGATGGAAACGAGGAAAATCCCCCGAAAACCATATTTTTGCTCTCGGGGGCTGGGTCATTATTCACTTTTTGTTCGTTGCTGATAAGCTTCGTTCATCTCTTCGGTAATTTTGAGCAAATCCGGATCTGCCTTCAATTTCTCCACGTAGTCATCCCAAGCGCTGATCGGTTCTTTCCCCATAATGACTTTGGTCTTCATATCTTGAATTTTCTTGCGCAGCTCCGTCCCGACTAAGGTGCTGGTCTCCGAGTACAGTCCGACTGCCGGATCGCCCATGCTGATTTTCGCTTTCTCATCGATAATCTTCTTGTTCCGTTCCAGAACATCCAGCGGCATTCCTGTTCGGTAAGCCCGGAGGTAGGGATCATACTTCAAGAAAATTTGTCCCAGCGCCTGCTGAGCGACAATATCCTTCTGGGCTTGCGGCGTTGCTAATTTAATCCCGTTCTCCTCGGTATAGTGTACATCCTTGAAGCCGAAGTTCGCCAAGTCGCTGCCTTCCTGACTAGCTCCATAATCCATCAGCTTCAGCAACTGCTTCATTTTGTCTTCAGGGACGGTTTTGGGGATCGCAAACATCCCGAAAAATCCGCTGTCTTTATTGGAGTACCCGTTCAACGAAACCAAAGGCAGGAAATCGGCTTCGGGAATCGTTTTGCGCAGCTCTTCCGTGGGCTCCCAAGCGGCCTCCACCGTATCCTGGAACCCGCCGCCGCGATTGGATTTGAGCAAGTCCTTGGACTGCGTATTCTTTAACACGGCAAAATCTTCCGGAATCAGCTTCTCAACATAAGCCCGATTCAGCCAAACCAGACTCTCTCTGACTTCAGGCAACAGATTCACGTTTACCAGCTTGCCGTCGATCAGCTTCCAGTCGCCATTCACTTTCGTAAAGCTGTTCTGCAGCTGACCAAAGTTGGCCATCCCGTTCTGATCCACAAATCCGATATACCCGATCGTATCCTTCTTCCCATTGCCGTCCGGGTCTTGCTCAACGAAGGCTTTCAGCACTTCATAGAGCTCGTCGGTCGTCGTTGGAACGTCCAGCTTCAGCTTATCCAGCCAGTCCTTGCGCAGGTAAGTGAATCCTCCGCCATCGGTCGGACGCGGACGCGGGATGCCGTAGTTCTTTCCATCGGCCTGCTTCGTGTTCTCCCAGGACTCCTTGGGGTACAGCATTAAGTTCGGGTAATCCTGAAGATACGGGGTGAGATCCCAGAAGGCCCCTTGCGCCACCATCCCCCGCACCTGCGCATTAAACGGGTCATCCAGCAGGATGAGATCCGGAATATCGCCGGAAGCCAGCGTGACGTTCACTTTATCCCCGTAGTTATTGGGAGAGACCCAAGTGATATTTAACCTGGTATTGGTCCGCTTCTCGAATTCTTTGACAACCACGTTATCCGGTCCCGGAGGCTCCGGCGTGTAATACATGGTCATAATGCTGACCTCCAGCGGCTTGGTCAAGCCCTCGGAACCGCTGGATCCCGACTTCGTGCCGGATGAACAAGCGGATAGCAGCAGACTCACGAGCAAGGTGACGCTTAGCAAGACGAAACTCTTTTTCTTCATGACGTTATTGACCTCCCTATTCGAATAAATAGATAAGACTATTCTTTGACCGAACCTACCATAGCTCCCTTGGCAAAATGCTTCTGCAGGAAGGGATACACGAGCAGAATCGGAACGGTCGCAATCACCACGGCAGCCATTTTCAGCGTCTCCGGCGGTATTCGTTGCTCGGACATCATTTCGGCAGCAACAGAACCCCCGGCAGCGGTTGACGCATCGATGAGCATGTTTTGCAGCAACACTTGGAGCGGCTGCTTGGAGAATTCGTTAATATAAAGAAGCGCGGTAAAGAAGGTGTTCCAGTAGGCCACGGCATAAAACAAGCCAAATGCAGCCAGCGAAGGCAGTGACAAGGGGAGAATGACGCGATACCACACGCTGACATCATTGCAGCCGTCAATTCGGGCCGCCTCCTCCAGACTGGTTGGGATGCTGTCAAAAAATCCTTTCATCAAGAGGACGTACCACCCATTGGTCAGCACCGGGAGAATCAGGGACCAAATACTATTGATCAGGTGCAGGTCGCGGACCAGCAAATACGGCGGTATGATACCGGGATTAAACAACGTGGTCAGCAAGATCAGCAGCATGATGATTTTTCGCCCCAGCAAGCGCTTACGAGAAATCGCATAAGCCAAGCAAGAAGTAATGAGCAGGCTTAACGCCGTGCCAACCAGTGCGAGAAAAACGCTGTTCCCGGTAGCGTTGAGGAAGGCATTAGTGGACATGAGATACTTATAAGAATCCAGACTCCACGCTTTGGGAAACAGTTGAAGTTCGCTGGATCGGTATGCGGACGGTTCCGTAAACGAAACGACAAACACATAGTACAACGGAAAAAATGTGATCAGGCTGATGATGCCAAGCAGGATCGCATTGACGGCTTGGAATATCCGATCACGGCTGCGATAACTCATCTCGTTAGTACACCCCTTCCTCGCCAAACTTCTTAGCCAATTTGTTCGTGCCGATCACAAGAATTAATCCAACCATCGACTTAAATAAACCAACGGCGGTACTGTAGCTAAATTGTCCCTGCTTCACACCTAAACGGTATACGTACGTATCGAAGACGTCAGCCACCTCTGAGACAGCCCCATTCATCATGAGGAACACTTGCTCGAAGCCGACATCCATAATGTGACCCATTCGTAGAATCAGCAAAATGACAATAACCGAGCGAATGCCAGGCAGCGTAACGTTCCACATTTGCCGGAATCGGCCTGCCCCATCGATTTTGGCCGCCTCATAGAGCTGCGGATCAATGCTGGCCATCGCCGCTAAGAAGATAATCGTGCCCCACCCGGCATCCTTCCAAATGGATTGAGCGGTAAGCATGGCCCAGAAATAATTTTTATTGGTCAGAAAATCGATCTTCTCAAAGCCTAAACTCACCAACATCTGATTCACCGCTCCGTCTCCCGTTGAGAACAAGATGAAGGTAATCCCTACAATAATGACCCAGGATAAGAAATGCGGCAGATACACGATGGATTGCACAATTTTCTTGTATGCCTGTTGCCTCACTTCATTAAGCATTAAGGAGAGCAGGATGGGCAGCGGAAAAAAGAAGATCAGCGACAACGTATTAATCGCGAGCGTATTTCGAAACAACATAAAGAAATCAGGATTGGAGAAAAAGCGTCGGAAATGCTCCAGTCCCACCCAAGGACTGGCCAGCACTCCCTGATAAGGCGAATAGTTCTGAAATGAGATGATGATTCCCCACATCGGAACGTATTTGAAGATCAGAAAGTACAGCAGGCCCGGTAAGGCTAATACATACAGGAATTTATCCCGCATCAGGATTTTTCCCATTTGTCGCAGCCGATGACTGCGGGCCCTGGTTACAGACGTTGTCTGTTTTGTAATCGGTTCCAAGGAGGAAGCCATGTTTCCCTCTCCTTTCCCTTTGAAGTTCGATGTAATCACTCTAAGATGCCCGTGAATTTCCAGCAATCGCTTATTTTTGCAGGCAGGCAGAATAAAGGAAATTCGGGAGGGGCCGCACATTTCCTGGAATTGATTTTTCTTGCAAGGCGGTTGATCAAAAAAAAGACGCTGAACTGATCAGCGTCAAGTAGTTATTTATTTCAAGTTCATGTTTACTTCCTAGCCGTATATTTGCATCGCTTAGCTAGGATGCATCCTCCGCCCGTTCCAACAAGCCCATTTGGAGACAGGTGGTCGCTGATAAAGCTTTTTCCCCCTCCTCAAATCGGATATGAACTCGTTCCCCATTCACTTGCAGAATGGTTCCCTTTCCGAAAGCCCGGTGGACGATAGATTCCCCTTCCCTTAGCTCAGCCAGCCTTCGGATGGCATTGGGGTTGTCCTGCGCTGGAACAGGGATGGAGGGCGAAGTCGCAGACGAAGGCGCGCCCGCTTGGGGTGGAAGTTGGATGTACCTCACGTAGGCCACGAACCTCGACTCCGTCACCTCTGCCCCATCCCGTTTCTTGTAAGTCAGAAGCTCCAGATGTTTCTTCGCCCGGGTCATCCCCACATAAAATAGCCGGGTCGCCTCCTCCATCATGTCCGTGTTCTCCTTATCCGCCTTAGACGGAATGATCCCTTCCACTAGGTCGATCATATACACGCGCTCGAACTCTAAGCCCTTGGAGCTGTGCATCGTCGAGAACGTGACCGCATTTTGCCCTCGCTTGGTTCTCGCCGTTCGCAAGATCGACTCCAAGTATTTCAATCTGGCGGCGAATTCCTCCATGGTCGCCAATTCCGCCGCGATTTCCTCCAGCGTGTTCAAGATCCCCAAGAGATATTCCATACGGAATCCCTTCCACTCGCAAATCTTCTCCAGGGCTTTCTCATAACCCAGTCGATCGCGGATCACCCGAATCGCATGCAGCGGCGGCATCCCTTTCATTTCCTGAAACGTCTCCTTGCACATCTGCAGCTGCTTCACCTGATAATCCTTAAGCGGGACCCGGTTCAACAGATTATCAAAGACGGATTCCTCATTTCGAATCTTGAGCAGCGCCGCCATCTGCTCCTTGCTGATATATCCATTAAATTTCAGATGGATCTTCTCCAGAATATCGGGACGTTTATCCGTGAACGTCATCCGCATGAAATTCAAGATATCCTCGACAACCCAATGGGAGAAAAAGCGGTTATCCGCATCCTTCATATAAAAAGGAATGCCCGCACGATCAAACTCGTTCATTAACGCGATGGATGAGGAATTGTTCCGATACAGGATCGCCACCTCGGCAAAGTTCTTGATCTGCTGAATCTCGTTCACCAGATATTTAACCTGATCGCTGTAATCATCCAGATGGCGTATCTCAATTGGCTTATGCGGGGGATTTTCGGTGAACATCTTTTTCGGATATCGGTCTTGATTGCGCTGAATCAATGTGTTGGCGACGTTCACGATCTCTGGGGTAGAGCGATAATTTTGCTCCATAAACAAGATCAACGCCTCCGGATAGACCTGCTTGAAGTTCAGCAAATATGCAGGATCGGCCCCTCGCCAGCTATACAAGCTTTGATCATCGTCGGCAACGACGCATAGGTTACGATGCTGTTGCACCAGCTTCTCGATAATCGCATGCTGCACCCTGGACGTATCCTGGCTTTCATCTGTGAGGACATAATCATAACGCCTCTGGTACCTGCGGAGCACCCCTTCATTCTCCGCCAGGATGCGTTCGCAAACCACCAGCATGTCGTCATAATCAAGCAGCAATGAATGGGTGCCGGATTGCTTGAAGTGCTCGTACTCCCGCAACATCTGCTCGGCATGGGGCACCTCCACTTTAACCGCGGACCATTGCTCGGAGGGGATCATTTTATTTTTGATATAGCTAATGTAGGTCGTCAGCTCGTCCAGCTGGTCATCTGTGATATTCTCTCCGGTGATCGCTTTATAGAGATTCCGCAATATGATCTTCTTATGTAACGGAAGTTGCTCCGAACCGCTGGCTTCTTGCTGAGCGGCGTCGACATCGCCTTCGATGATCTGGAACGACGTCTGGGTCGCACGAAAATGCTCCCGCACCACCTCGAAGGCCAAGCTATGAATCGTGGAGAAATCAACCGGTGTCAGCTCTGGGAAGAAGGTGTTAAACCGCTCCTTCATATCGTGCGCTGAAGCGCGGCTAAACGTTACTGCCTTGATCCTTCTGGGAGAAACTCCCCTCTCCTCGATCAGATACCCGATCCGCATAATGATCGTTGTGGTCTTCCCCGATCCCGGTGAAGCTAACAAAAGCAAGGGTCCCTCTGTTTGAAGGACCGCTTGCTTCTGGATTTCATTTAATTCAACACCTAATTCTTCTTTCTTGCGAAGGAAGAAGGAACTTGTTTTATTCATGATGACTGCCCTTTCGAATGTTCCGATTGCATTACCTACTATAACGCAATTTTGCTAGAATGGCACCACCTAGTCATCTTGATTAAGATGCATGTGCGGTTGATGGTTCACTCAGGGATGCGATGGTATTTTCCAAGGTTCGCGGTGTAGAGCTATAAAAAAACAGCTGTTCGAATCCCTCACTTGGGCTTTGCGAACAGCTGTTTAGTATTCTCTTCCTCAAGGGATTCCCCTCAAGAAAGACGATGTTTCAGTCCCATTATGCCTCCTCAGCCGATGCTGGGCTTAAGAACAGTATTCTTTTTCTTATGAGGCAAGAAGATGATAAACACAAGCGATACAATCGTGAAGACAACGGACCACATAAAGGTATGGTTAAACGCTGTGTTCAGCGCTGAGACATCGTGAACGGGTTGGCTGTTGATTTGATTCTGCAAGATGACGGCAAAGACCGAAGCCCCAAACGCACCCCCAATTTGCTGAAGAATCCGGGTTGCGCTGCTGGCATGCGGTACCAATTCCTTCGATAACCCCTCATAGGCGGTGGCCATGATCGGAAGCATCAAACCCCCAAGTCCTCCGCCGCGGACAATCAGGGAAATGGCCAGCATCAGTTCACTGGTATCGGCTGAACTCATGGCAAAAGGTAAAGTTCCAAGCAGCGTCAGAATAGTACCGCCGAGAACCACCCATCGGGAGCCGATGGTATCCGTCAGCTTCCCTGCCAAGGAGCGGGTCATTAACATCCCAAGGCCTTGAGGAATCAACAGCAACCCTGAAGCAAGCACGCTGTGACCGCGAACCTGTTGATAATACAGCGGCAATAACAACATGCCGGCATAGGAAGAAAGCCCTGAGATAAACAACAGACAGGCAGATGCAGAGAACGTTGTGCTCTTAAAGATTCGCAGATCGACGATCGGATGATCGGTTTTTCTGAGTACATACCAGCAGAAGACGATCAAAAACAACAGTCCAATCGCGATAGGAACAAGAACCGGACTTTTAAAGAAACCATGCTCCGAGCTGACTTTCGTAAGTCCATAAATCATCAGCACGAGCGCCGGAGACACCAGAGTTAAACCTAGTAAGTCCAGCTTCTGCGGATGATTTGCGACATCATCTTTGGGCAATCCCTTTAGAGATAAGAACAGGGCAATCAAGCACACCGGAATATTAACATAGAAAATCCAACGCCAATCTAGATTATGGATAATTACCCCGCCCAATACGGGACCAAGAATCGGCCCGATCAGAACCGGCAACCCCACAATCGCCATAACCCGGCCTAAGTTCTGCCCGCCTGCTGCGCGGACAATCATCGTCTGCATGATCGGCATCATCAAACCGCCGCCCAAGCCTTGAATGACGCGAAAAGCAATGAGGCTTCCCACATTCCAAGACAAGCCGCACAATACAGAACCGACAAGAAACAAACTTAAAGCCAAATTCCACATATTTTTACCGCCATAACGATCAACCAACCAGCCGGAAATGGGAATAACCAAGCTAATCGCGAGCAAATAACTCGTCATCACCCACTGGATCGATGTAACTGGAGCATGCAGTACATTGCCAAGGGTATCGATGGCGACGTTCATTATGGTAGTATCGAATAAAGGGGCAAGCATCCCCACCAGCAGAATCCATGCCACTTTCATGACAGCTGGATCGATTTTCATTTTTGATGGTGATGCTGCAAGTTCGCCTGGTTTACTCACGTGTATCACTCCTTATCCATTTAGAAACCAAACGTTTCTTATTCGGATTCATCATACTACAATTGAATAAGAAACGCAACGTATTTTATTGGAGGTTTGTATTATGAATAAAATCAATGAAGGAGAAGGATCAACGCGAAGACGAGGAGCTGAATTGGAGGGGGCGATTCTTCAAGCCGCGTGGGACGAATTGATGGAAATTGGCTTTCATCACCTTACGATTGAAGGAGTTGCCGCTCGGGCTCAAACCAGCAAACCTGTCATTTATCGTCGTTGGCCGAATCGGGAAGAGCTTGTCTTAGCTGCGATTCTGAACCATTTGCCGACGGTTTCAGTCCCGGATACCGGGAATTTGCGCAGCGATGTCCTCCTCTTGCTGAATGAGTTAAATGAGATGCTGCAGCAAATTGGCCCCAAAACGATTCACGGCCTGATGTCCGTAGTATCTGACATTCCTTTCTCCGATATTCTCAATTTTCGAAGAACGAATACGATGACCGTTATTTTGGACCGAGCCATAGAAAGAGGGGAAATTCGTCCGGAGAAGGTTACGCCGCGCATTACCAGGCTGCCTGTAGATCTTGTGAGACATGAACTGCTAATTACGTTGGAACCCGTTTCTATGAAGACCATTGAGGAGATCGTGGATGAGATTTTTTTGCCGCTGCTGAAATGAGAAGTGAACAGACGAAGACGCCCCTTCACCCTGAATTCGACTAGTGATGTGGGGCGTCATTTTTTATTGACCTTTAGTTTGGAGAACCATGCCCAGCGGCAGCCGAACCGTAAAAATCGAACCCACTCCAAGCTCACTGTCCACCTCAATCGTCCCCTCGCACAAATCGATAATGCGCTTGACAATGGTTAATCCCAATCCGTTGCCTGTCATGGAGCGGGACGAATCGCCTTGGTAAAACTTATCAAACATGCGCCGCATCGTCTCTTCATCCATCCCGCGGCCATTATCTTCAAGCCGGAAGATCGCTTGCTGCCCCCTCCGCTGAAGCGTAATTTTCAGCTTTCCGCCACTTTCCGTAAATTTGATCGCATTGTCGAGAAGGTTGATCCACACTTGCTGAAGCAGGTTTTTATTGCCGTGAATCGTGACATCGTCCAATGTGATATCCAGCTGAAGCGATTTCGCGTTCCACTTTGGCTCCAGCATCAGAACGGCAAGTCGGATCTGTTCATCCAGCCGATAGCTCGTCTTTTCGCTCAAAATTTCAATGTTCTCCACCTTGGACAAGTTGAGAATGCTGGTAGACAGCTCCACGAGTCGTTCGGATTCCTGAATGATGCGATCCAGATAATCCTGCTTGTCTTCTTCGCTGAGATTTCCCTGCTTCAGCAACTTGGCGAAGCCGCTGATGGAGACGATCGGCGTTTTAAACTCATGGGAGAAATTCCGCACGAAGTCGCTTCGCAGCGTTTCGATTCCTTTTAACTCCTGCACCATCTTGTTAAAACTGACGGCAAGCTCGTCTAGTTCAAAAACGACGCTCCCCTTCACCGTCGCATGGGCTGAAAAATCCCCTTTGGCCACCTTCGCGGTAGCCTCCATCATATCGCGAATCGGCTTGACGGATCGTCTGCTTAACAACGCGGCAATGACAACGCCCATAAAAATGCTGATGTAGATCAGGACGTAAATGCCGCGATAGGAATTCGGCTGATTCAGGTCAATCCAGCCTGCGCGGTTCAGCAAGAAGGCAAGCAAGCCAGCAGATGTAATCGACAGCACCATGACGAGAAAGACCCAGGCGACTAATGTCACGGCTAGGGTGATTTTTTTCGGCAAAAACTGTTGGATCAAGTTCATCCCCTCTTCACCGCTTTGTATCCCAAACCGCGCACCGTCACGATCTCAAAATCGGGACTGTCTCTAAATTTGTCGCGCAGCCGGTTGATATGAACGTTCAGTGTATGATCATCCGTTTCCGTATCTGGCCCCCAAATCTCCTCAAGCAGCTGCAATCGCGTAAAAATTTTATTCGGATAACTAAGCAGCTTAAACAGAAGGTAAAATTCTTTCTGCGGCAAAGAGATTTGTTGATCTCCCCTTGTCACAGTGAGTGCGTTGTAATCCAATACCGTTTCCCCGACAACTAGCCTGCGCTCGTTCGCGATCTGTGCGCGACGCAACAGCGCTTTGATTCGGAACAGCAGTTCCTGCTCGTCGAAGGGCTTAGTCATATAATCATCGGTTCCGACAAGGAAGCCATTGTGCTTAAACTTGATATCATGGGCCGCAGTCACCATCAGGATCGGAATGTTGTCCCCCGCACTACGTAAATCCTCACATAATTGGTATCCGTCCATCTCCGGCATCATCAAGTCTAGTACAACCAAATCGAAGTGACGTTCCTCCATCAGGTTAAGTGCCTCGATCCCATTTCCGGCCACATGCGAGTTGTAGCCCCCGCGTTGAAGCACGGCGCAGATCAGTCGCTGCGTATTGACGTCATCTTCGACCACCAAGATATCAAACACAGGATCTCCCCCTTTTTTCTACTGAATATACTCCCCAAAAATAAACCGAAAATCAACAACTCGGCGCCCTGGGTTGAGGTTCAGTTGAGATTCGTCGTTTAAAGTACAAGCTGTGCTCAGGTGAAACACCAAATCGTGTTTTCTCTAAATTTTAAAGTAAAGGGTGGTTAGAGAAATGAGTAATGGAAGAAGAGGCGGCACCAACGCCATCCAATTGGATAATGTCAGCAAGAGCTTCGGCGATTTTCATGCGGTTCGCAACCTTTCGCTTGAAGTACACAGAGGGGAAATTATGGGCTTCCTCGGTTTGAATGGAGCTGGCAAAACAACAACAATTAAGATGCTCCTGTCGCTGCTCAAGCCTACCTCCGGCAGCATCTATATGTTGGGCAGCAAGGTGGACTCCGGTAACTATAAGCTTTGGAGCCACGTTGGTTACTTGGAGGAAGCTTCTTATTATCCGGATCTTACCGTGGTGGAAAATCTGGAGATCGCCCGAAGAATGCACCGGATCTCCGACCGAGGGGCCGTTGACCGCGTCATTAAGAAGCTGGATTTAGAAATTCACCGTAAGAAGAAAGCCAAAAACCTGTCTCTAGGGAACAGACAACGCCTAGGGTTAGCAAAAGCGATTATTCATAACCCAGAGGTTTTGATATTGGACGAGCCGGTCAACGGGCTGGATCCAGCCAGTGTCGTGGAAATCCGGGAGTTGTTACTTGACCTTTCCCGCAACGAGGGCGTCACGATCTTCCTCTCCAGCCATCTCTTGGAGGAGCTGTCTAAGCTGGTTGACAGTGTGGCGATCATGCACAAAGGGCAACTTGTCCAGAACATGAATATCGATCAACTGGAGCGTTCGGTGGAGAAGAAACTGGTTGTGGGCGGACGAGATATCGATGCCATTCGACATATTCTCGCCGAGAATGGGTACACGTTCAAAGATACTGAGGATGAACGGCTGGAGCTGACTGAAGAGCGTGCCTTGGGGAATCCAGAACAACTGGCAGACCTGTTAGTACGTGCAAGCCAACCGCCAACCCATCTCAGCGTAGTCACTGAAAATCTGGAAAGTTACTTTTTACGGACCATTCGTACAGCAGGGGGGAACGCTTGATGTTACTTTCTTTTATTCATAACGAGCTGCTTAAAGTATGGAAGTCTATCGTATTTTGGGTCGTAGCTGTCGTCTTTATCGCCATGCCTTTATTGATTGGGCTCTTCAAGGAGCCCGGCGTTTCTTGGGACATGTACTATACGGATATCTTTGACTCCATCGCCTCGCTGCTGGTGGTTGGGTTCTCCTTCACCTCAGCATGGGTGTTTGGACGAGAATACACCGATAAAACCATTAAAGATTTGATCGTAAAGCCTATTCCCAAATCGTATAGCGTGCTGTCGAAATTCATCGTGATTACGATCTGGAATATATTGATCGCCCTTTTCACTTTTGCCCTAATTACGATCGCCGGATCTTTCATTGGGGTGAATGGCAGTTCCGGTTCCTCCATCCTTCAGTTCTTCGGGACGTTCATGCTTACATCCGTGCTTATTATGGCTGTCAGCTCAACCAGTGCTTTAATCGCCAATATCACGAAAGGGTATCTCGCCCCGATTGGGCTGATCTTCGTAATCATCATCGCATCCAATGCGGTTGTTCAGCTCGGCCTCGGCCCGTACTTCCCATGGACTATTCCGGTTCTTCTGACGAAGGGTGTAGATATCGGCTTCATCAGCTACAGCATTCTCGTCCTCACGGCGATCGTGGGCTTCGCCGGAACCGTGGCTTGGTGGAGATTTGCAGAGCATAAGTAAATCAGGGAAATACACAGTTATACAAAAACAGGTCGACTATGGTGGCGTTCTGCCCATAGTTGACCTGTTTTGCTTATGTTTACTTTATTCGCTGGCCATTTGCTGAGTAAACTCGTCCAGCATCTTCCGCACTTCATCGGTTGATGAGGTGCTCATCAGTTGATTTCTTAGTTCACTTGCCCCGCGGAATCCTTTGACGTACACCTTGAAGAAACGTTGCAGCGCCTTAAACGGACGCGCCTCCAATTGATTGGAATACTGATCATGGAGATCCAAATGCAACCGCAGCAGATCCAGATATTCGGTCGTGCTGTGCTCTCTTGGCTCTTTTTCAAAGGCAAACGGGTTCTTAAAGATCCCTCTCCCAATCATAATCCCGTCTACCCCATACTGCTCAGCCAGCTTCAAGCCGGTTTGCCGGTCGGGAATATCGCCATTAATCGTGAGCAGGGTCTGTGGTGCGATTTGATCGCGCAGCGCCTTAATTTCCGGGATCAGCTCCCAGTGGGCTGCAACTTGGCTCATTTCTTCTCGGGTGCGCAGGTGGATCGACAGATTAACAATGTCTTGCTTCAGAATATGGGTTAACCACTCCCGCCATTCCTCCACCTCGTTGAAACCCAGTCGCGTCTTCACACTTACTGGCAAGCCCCCGGCTTTGGCGGCCTGGATCACTTCAGCGGCCACCGAGGGTCGGAGAATTAAGCCGCTCCCCTTCCCATTCGTCGCCACATTCGGCACCGGGCATCCCATATTGATATCGATCCCCTGGAAGCCTTGCTCCGCCATGCCCATACTCATCTTGGCAAAAAACTCCGGCTTATCGCCCCAAATATGCGCCACCATCGGCTGCTCGTCCTCCGTAAAAAGCAACCGTCCGCGGACGCTATGGTTCCCTTCCGGGTGACAATAGCTCTCCGTATTGGCAAACTCCGTGAAGAAGACATCCGGTCTGCCCGCCTGACTCACGACATGACGAAACACCACATGCGTCACATCTTCCATCGGTGCAAGTATAAAAAAAGGTCGCGGTAAATCACGCCAAAAATTCCGGTTCACTTCAACCTCAAATCCTCTCGTTATAATACCTAATCTATTATAAAGGCTGCCTCGCTCTTAAGCATCCCCATTTTCTTCAAGTGATCATGCATGCGAAGTCCAGATACCGGGCGCATGAGGTTGAGATTTCTCGTTCATATTAAGATCGTTATAACATTCACAAATCCCAGAGGAGTAGATACACAATGAAAAGATGGTTACCGGTTCATCGCGGATATCCTGACAGAAGGCATTGTGAAGCAGTTTCCGGAGAAGTTCTAAAGGTTACATCTAAAAATCGCGGGATTGAAGCTGGATCAGCTTGGATCCCGCGATTTTTTGTCACAATAGAATGCTCCCCCTTTCGCATCCACTCGATATAGATTAAAATATAATTAATGAAACCTTGTTTTATCTGGTGAAACAATACTGATGAGAGGTGAAACGAAATGCCTATCGATTTTCATGACCCGAACAACCGACTGACTTATACGACAAGAGAGGCAGATGCATCTTGGAGTTCTTTCCTCAGCTCGATTGTTGATGTATCCAACAAACGGGTTGCCGACATAGGATGCGGCGGCGGAATTTATACGAAGGCGCTCATTCAAATGGGAGCTTCCCATGTCGTAGGTGTAGATTTCTCAGAGGAAATGCTGAAGGCTGCGGCAAATCACTGTAAGGACCTCCCCCATGCCGCTTTTCATCAAGGTGAGGCTTCTCAAACAGGTCTTCCCTCCAACGCGTTCGACGTCGTATTGGAAAGAGCCCTAATTCACCACCTAGACGATTTGGAACCATGCTTTAGAGAAGCCGTTCGCCTGCTAGATGACGGCGGCATGCTGATCGTTCAGGATCGAACGCCTGAAGATTGCCTGCTGCCTGGGGATGAACATCATCTTCGAGGATATTTTTTCGAGCGTTTCCCTTCGTTGAAGGAGAAAGAAGTCGGCCGCAGACATGAGGATGGTCAGGTGCGTAAGGCATTGGAAGCGGCAGGCCTCCAGCTCGTTCATAGTACTAGACTTTGGGAAACCCGGCGCAAGTATACGCATTTGGAAGAGTTAAGTGAGGACTTGATGCAAAGAACCGGACGCTCGATTTTGCATGAACTTACGGATGAAGAATTGCAAGCATTGGTTTCTTTTATCACGGGTAAGCTCGAAGCTGCCCCGCTTCCCATTCAAGAAAAGGACGCTTGGACGGTCTGGATCGCGAAGAAGGCGTGATTCGATCAGAACCCCTTAGCTCATGTCCCTCCACGACAATTTTAAAGATTTCTTTAACTTTCGAAATTTGTCGAATGAATCATGATAAAGTAGGAAGATCAATAACATTTATCACACTTCCTAGGAGGGACAAACGATGGGCAATAAGGTTGCCGGATTCTTGATGGGAGTACTGCTGTGCGTAGGTTCTGTCATTTACTCTGCCGATAGCGTAACAGCTGCCGAGAAGACTTCAGCCGATTTTTCGGACCTGAAAGATCTGGATGATGCCACAAAAGCCAAATTTGACGAACTCATCTCCGCTGGTATTTTCGACGGCGTGGGTGAAGGCACATTTGGTCTCAAAGATGAGATGAACCGTGCGCAATTTGCTAAGGTTGCCGCGTTGATTTTCAATTTGAAAGTAGATAAGGATCTTAAGACATCCTCATTTTCTGACGTCAATGCGGATGATCCTGCAAATGGATATGCAGTACCATTTATAGAGGCAGTAAAAGCCGCAGGGATTACGGATGGTGTTGCAGATGGTGTCTACGATCCGGCAGGTAAGGTTACCAAGGAACAGTTAGCTACTTTCCTGATTCGCGGGCTGGGTAAGGACGCCGATGCCAGGGCAACACCTGGTGTGGATGATCATACCGTTTCCGAATGGGCAAAGGGGTATGTCGCCAAAGCGCTTGAACTTAAATTAATGTCTAATGGTGCCGACGGGAAGTTCGGTGGGCAATCTCATGCGACACGCGATCTGCTCGTGTTAGGCGCATACGAAGCCCAGCAGCAATATACAGAAGCAAAGAGACAAGAGGAAGAGCAGAAGAAGAAGGAAGAAGAAGAGAAGAAAAAGGAAGAGGAACTAAAGAAACAGGAAGAAGAAAAGAAACAACAACAAACCGTGCCATCTTCGCCTTCTGGTCCACAACCGGATTCCTCTTCCCCTCCAGTTATTCAGCCGCCAGTACAATCTACCGTTGCGACTCCAACGGCATCTCCATCCGGCGGCGAGGTGACTTCGGGAACGCAAGTTACTTTGACTTCAGCAACGGCTACTGCTGCAGTGTACTATACGTTGGATGGGAGTGAACCAACGACATCCAGCACGATGTATGTAGGGCCAATTACGATTACAAACAACACAACGATCAAGGCGATCGCTGTGAAGTCGGGATTGAAAAACAGTTCGGTTGCGAGTTTCGTATACACGGTCACTGTTTCTAGCAAATCATCGCTAGACTTGATTAATGAAGCAGCAGCATCCGGGGATTGGACCGGAATTGATGAATCGACCTTTGCGGATGCGGGGATTACGGGAGTTACATCTGAGAATGTATATGGCATCCAAGGGATATTGCAAGACTATGATTACCCTTCAAGTGCACTTCCGAAAACATTAAATGAGATTCAAACAATTGTTACAGAAACGATAAATATCAATGCCATCAATAATTACTTCGCATACGGCACCGGAAATGAACCTGACAAGCAAACTTTTGAAAATGCTGGTTTAAAAGGAGTAACCGATCAGAACTTGGCGGGGATCATAAGCTACCTTCAATCGAAATATCTAGGAGCAGGCGGTGGGTCTGGAGGCGGTGCTGGTGATATTGGCGGCGGTTACCCAGGCGGCGGCTTCCCTGGTGGTGGATTCCCTGGCGGTGGATCCCCAGGCGGCGGTTCCAGTGCACCATTATACTCTGGCTCCTCTAAACAAGATATCCAAGCTGCAATTGACGAATATTTGGATAGCCTATAAACTCAAAAGCGGCGCAAGGGAATATCCCTTCGCCGCTATTTTTACTACGCCCCTCTAGCAACCAGCATATACCCGATCCCACGAACCGTCACAATGCGCTCCGGATTGGCGGGATCAGCCTCAATTTTTTTGCGTAAGTTACTGATGTGTACAGCGACCGTCCGCGTATCCTCCAGGCTATCCGTTCCCCAGATCACCTGAAACAGCGCATCCACACTGACGGCGCGATTCACGTTTTGCGCCATGAAGGATAGCAAACCAAACTCTTTTTTCGATAAAAAGATGGTTTCCCTCCCCAAAATGACGGACTGAGCGTAGAAATCAAGCGTCAATCCTGGCAGCTCCAGCAGTTGTTCCTTTCTCCCTGTCGACGCCCTGCGAAGATGAGCCTTGACTTTAGCCATAAGGACTCCGGGGCTAAACGGTTTGGTGACATAATCGTCGCCTCCATAGGACAAGGCGTCAATTTTCACCTCGTCATCCTCACGGCTGCTCAGAAACACAATCGGTGCATTCGTGTAGTTACGTGCGTTTATACACCAAGCGATCCCATTTTCATTTGCCAACAAGACATCCAGTAGAATTAAATCCGGCTCGAACGTCACTAGTAACTTCATCGCTTCCGTCCCGCTATAGCTGCAGGCACATCGAAAACCTTCCCGTTCGCAATATATCTGTACAATCTCGCAGATGTTGGGATCATCATCGACGACCATAATTTTATGTGTATGAACCACGCCCTCACCCCTCTTCTCGACGAATACAAGGAATCGATATGTAAAATGCCGCTCCCGTCTTTCCGTCACTCTCCGCTCTTACTGTCCCGCCATGCACTTGTACAATTTCCCGGCAAATCGCCAGCCCAAGCCCGCTGCCCTCTACCCTCTTCTCGGCACCAGGTTGTTCATACCGGTAATGGCGTTCAAAGATATGTTCGAGGTGTTCCGGTGGTATCCCGGTTCCCGTGTCTTCTACGCAAATATTGGCATAACGGCGATCCTTCACTTCGTTCACAGCTAACGCAATCCGCACGGCCCCGCCGCTCGCAGTAAATTTCATGGCATTCGACACGATATTAAATAACGCCTGATCCAATCTTTGCATATCTATCTCGGCCACTAACGACTCGCTCCCCGGATCTTCCGAATCCCCTAGATCCAATACGAACTCCAACCCTGTGTCGCGTACAACCAGCTCATATTGATCATAGAACTGGCGCAGGAATTGAGCCACAGGAATTGGCTCCATTTGGAACATCACTTGTCCCGTCTCCAAATGCGATAAATAGGACAATTCCTCAATCATACGGTTCACCCGAATCGTGTTATCCCGGATATACCTCAAATACTGTTCGTTGCGTTCCGGCTTAACCCCATCCTGCACCGCTTCGACATATCCTAGCATGCTGGACAGCGGTAACCGCAGATCATGGGTAATATAAGACAGCAACTTCTTCCTTCCCTGCTCGGAGAGAAGCAGCCGATCATAGGAAATTCGCAGATTATCATGAGCTACAGATAAGGCATGGGTTCGTTCCTGGACTGTCTGTTCCAAGTTCATATTCATTTCCGTCAGCTTGTCGTTCGCCTCCTGTAATTCCCGGGCAATTCTTTCTTCGTTCGTGGCTGTTTTCGTAAATCTCGAGGAGAGCAAAAACATCTGTGCGACCGTAAAGATCAAGAGACCCAGCGGAGAAGTATTCCCGATGGAGGACCATTCGTTAAAATATAAAAAATCATTGATGACCGTAACCAGAGTAACCATCGAAGCCAGCAGGAAGATCAGCGCTCCCTCCTTGCGCTGCACTGCCGATTGGACAAGTCCAACCATCAGATACAGCATATGCAGAACAACGACCACACCGATTACCGACAATAAATGGGTATAAATTATCGCAGGAGCTGCCACAACAATCAGGCAGAGCAGACCCGTTACGATCCGCGAGCCAAGACGAAACCAACGCGACACATAATTTGCAAAAATGCTAATATAGTACCGCGTAATGATATACCCGCTGCTGCAGAGCGTCAGGTACTCGATTTTGAACTGGATCTCCCATGGAAAATTCGGCCATAATTGAGTAAGCAAGAGCTCACCGACCAACAAGGAACGGATGCCTAACAACAAGGCAAACAGCCCGAAAAACAGAGGCGCCCTGTCTTTGCGTCGCAAGATGAATAACAACAAATGATAAAGTCCGATGACCATCAGGCTTGCGGTGATAAAGATCTCCCCCGCGATTTTCAGGTGAGTCCTAACCGTAAGCACATCACTGCCGCCCAACTCGATAAACTTGGTGATGCCGCCCCGCTTATGATGGAAGTTGGAAACTTGGATCACCAGTTCTACGGTGTTATTTTCCGGATGGAAGTACACAAACTTCGTTGCCAGACGCGGTGTCATGCTGCTCTTGTCCTGACCGACGACCCCCACCTCGGCCAGCGGTTCTCCGTTCACCCACAATTTATACGCGTGAAATATCGAGGGCATCTTTAGTGCAAGCCGCTCATGACGATCCTGCTCGCTAAGCTGGATCATCACCCGAAAGGTTGCAAAGCCTGTACCGCTTAACTGCTGACCATCTAGCCGATAACCTAGCCATGAGTTCGGGAGGTTGATCCAGCGGTTCGGATTTCCATCGCTTGCTATGCGATCATGTATGTCATTAGGCGACAGCAGCTCATGCCAATAAAACTCCCATTCCCCTTGTAGCTTTATCGGACGCTCACTCACTTGAACTTGGGATAAATCCAATGTCCCCTTGTCACTTTGGATTTCTGTGGAGTTCGAGGCGGAGATGACGGCATAGCATGTCACCAAACCAACCATAATGGCCGCAGCGATATACAGGATAATTTTACGTGAACTGAATCGGAGCATCCCTCTCATGAACAAAACCGACTCCAATCTACAAATTACGACAAAAAATATTTGATTAAATCAATAATAACATCATCCTAGGAAAATGTACCTGAAAATCTCGATGGGGAATAAAAAAAGCAAGACCCACCCAAACCTAACGTTTAGGTGGATCTTGCAATCTTGCTGATCCTCTACTCCTTAATATCTGCCGCCATAGCTCTTATACTGAGCATAAACGGTATTAGCGTATTGGTCGGCCAGAATCGGGCGGCCATAGGAATCTGTAGCTCCTGGATACCAATAATCTCCCCCGTTATAATGCAGTAAGCCGCTGTAGATGCTGCCGAATCTAACAATCTTCTCATTCAAAATCAGTGAACCCATATATACCTGATCCTGCTCACTGCTGTGATTATAGGCATGCCCATATTTTGCACTAAATTGAGACAAATACGCATTCCGCGTGTTAGGTTCAACCTGCATCAATCCGTCACCGGCTGAAGGGCTGCCCGACAATCCATCCCCAAAGTAGCTTTCCTTCTTGATGACGGCACTGAGCAATAAGGCAAAATCCCCGCCTTTACCATAGGCATTGTCTGCATTCATGACATAGGTCCAGATGCGGCTTGGAACCTCCGCTGGCTTAGTTACTGTAGTAGGCGGGTTAGTTGGTGGATCGGATGGTGTAGTTCCTCCGCCGCCACCGCCGCCGCTGCTTAACGACCATAGAGCAGGAACAACTGGCGGTTCCCAACCAACAAGGGAAGTATGCGCTTGAATACAAGTATAAGTACTTCCGTTATAAGTTACAGTATCGTTGACGGCATAGGAAGTATTAGGAGCCCATGCTCCTCTGGAGGCTGCACTCGCTGGAAGAACTGCGAGAAATGTAGATAGGAATACGGCTAAAGCAACTAGAAGTGAAGCAGCTTTAATAGACACCTTTCTACGAATCATTTGGATACCTCCTAGTATTATAATTTGCGACTCACTCCGGATATGAGCCACAAACTTGTAACCGCTTTATATTCTATTTTTACATATATTAATTAATAAAAGAAATATATTACATTTCGATCATACAAAAGGATACAAATAATTCCAATAGTACTTAATGACTAAATAACTGATAAAAAACGATTCATAAAAACGCAACGTTAACTATACTTATTTCTTCTCAACTGGTAGTTGAATCTGTGAAAAATTCAAATAGGAAGTTATTGTTCATTCCAAGGCGCGCCCCCTACAATGGGGATACATGAAGGAGCGTGAATACAAGCATGAAGGAACAATTGGCGAGAAACATAAGTATCTACCGCAAAGAAAAGAGGCTGACGCAAGAAGAACTGGCGCAAATCCTCGGGGTTTCTTTTCAAGCCATATCCAAATGGGAAAATGCCCAGACAATGCCGGACATTTCGCTCTTACCTCTGTTATCCAAAACCCTGGAAGTCAGCATCGATAAACTTCTGGGCTATGCCTCGCAAGATAGACGGATTACGATTTATGAGGATGCGTATAAAACCCAAAAATATTATTGGGGGACTGTGCCGAATTCAGCCTGTTATCAGGTTCTTCAGCTTATGCCGCCAACGAAGCATTTGAAAGTGCTGGATGTGGGGTGCGGCGAAGGGAAAGATGCGGTTTTCTTTGCACGAAATGGATATGATGTCACAGCCTTTGATGTCTCGGATGCCGGGATTGAGAAAACGAGAAAACTTGCCGAGCAAGCCGGTGTTCGCGTAAATGTGTTTAAAGCAGACATTTTAGATTACCGTTTAGATACGCATTACGACATCATCTTTTCCAGCGGGGTGCTGCACTATATCAAACCGGAGTATCGTAAAGATATCTTTGAAAACTATAAGCAATTTACGAACGAAAACGGCCTGCACGTCTTGAACGTGTTTGTCCATAAACCGTTTATCGCCCCGCCCCCTGAGAAAGAGCCCAACGCCTACAAGTGGTACTCGGGTGAACTGCTCTCCCACTACCACAATTGGCTGATCAAAGACAGCTCAGAAGTTGTATTCGACTGCCATTCCTCAGGGATTCACCACAAACATGCCATGACGAAATTGATTGCCCAGAAGATGGGTTCCCTAGACTAGCGAAAAAGAGGGGCTTGCGGCCCCTCTTAACTGTGCTTATTTTACCCTTAAAGCTTGTTGCAGCAAAGTTGCAATCCCTCCAGCGACGAGCCCCCACAATGCATTTGTTAAGAGTACACTCACGATCGCAAACGGATTGGTGATTGGCCCTTGAAGCTGCCCTTCCAGAATGGGAGAGAGAATCGCACTAAGCAATATGGCATAGACTCCGTAGGTGATTCCTGTATACAGAAGCGTTTTGACAGGGTGTGCAACACGGGACAGAACGACGATCCCAATCCATAGGATCGAAATAAATACAGTAACCGAAATGCTCCCAAAAGGTTGCCCGATAGCTTCAAGTAAACCCAACATACTCATTAAAGGTCGAACCAGCGCCAACGAGGCTAGGGCAAGGACAAAAGGTATATTCACGTTCTTCATGATGGTTCAGCTGCTGCTAGACTAAAAAGTAGACATGGAGAACCGAGAATCGGGTAAAATGAATCTATCCAAATTCGAGGTGCTACCATGACGAAAAAATACGATAAAGAATTTAAACTGCAAACGATTCAGATGATCCAGGAAGAAGGGAAAGCGGTGGCGCAGGTCGCCCGCGAACTGGGGATCAGCGACAACACCCTGTATCGTTGGATGGCGGAATACAAGAAAGACGGCGCACAGGCCTTTCCAGGCAGTGGGCAACTGAAAGCCGACGATAAAGCAATGAGAGATCTTCAGAAACGCCTTCGTGATCTGGAAGAGGAGAACGACATCTT
>NZ_JADQ01000063.1:0-24397 GCF_000518465.1 Paenibacillus sp. J14
AACGCATGCGCTTATATGCTGAGCGATCGTGGGAAGAGTTTCAACAAGCTGTGTTACGACCGCCGTCTAAGCCATCCAAAGGCCGGCGTAAGAAAGGGCGGCCAGGAAGGCCGAGAAAACATCCATTGAAGCTCAAGAGCGTCAAGATGGTACTAGAGTAACCGAATGATTCATCTACTAATTTTTGGTAACATGACTACACTTCACGTCCTGTTACCCTTTTAGCACATTGGCGGAAAATAGAAATGGTAAATTTTAATCCAATAAGTTGATACAACCAAGATTAACAATTAATTGAATACCATGTCACTTTAGATGCAAGGCTAGTGCTTCAAGGGGGCGATTCTATATGAAATTTCATATAGATTGGGCTAAATCAGCCATATTTGAGCGAATATATTCGATTTTTCATATATATTTCTGTTTCGTCGAGAGAGGTCGCGCCCCCAACCGAACCCAACCCAAGAGCGAATCCCCTCTCCTTCTCAAACACAAAAGTCCCCTCAAGCCTCAGCTTGAAGGGACTTTCTATTTCTATCCTTAATCCTCAATCGTCGACAAATCGCCGGCTGGGAGGTTGAGCTCCCAGGCTTTGAGCACGCGGCGCATGATCTTGCCGGAGCGGGTCTTGGGCAGTTTGTCTTTGAACTCGATTTCGCGCGGAGCGGCGTGGGCGGACAGCCCTTCCTTGACGAATTTGACGATTTCCGCCTTCAGTTCCTCGGACGGTGTGAAGCCCTCGCGCAGCGAGATAAACGCCTTGATGATCTCTCCGCGCACCGGATCCGGCTTGCCGATAACCCCTGCTTCCGCTACAGCTGGGTGCTCAACGAGCTTGCTCTCGACCTCAAACGGACCAATCCGTTCGCCGGAGGAGTTGATCACGTCGTCGATCCGGCCCTGGAACCAGAAGTACCCGTCCTCGTCCATGTAGGCCGTATCGCCGGAAATATACCAGCCCGGGATGCGGAAATACTCCTCATACTTCGGCGCGTTGTTCCAGATGAGCCGCATCACCGACGGCCATGGGGTGCGAATCGCCAGGTTCCCCATCCGATACGGCGGCAACTCCTTCCCATTATCGTCGATAATCGCCGCCTGAATGCCCGGCACCGGTCTGCCCATAGACCCCGGTTTGATTGGCATCGACGGATAGTTGCAGATGAGCTGGCCGCCCGTTTCCGTCATCCACCAGGTGTCGTGGATGCGCCGGTTGTACACCTTCATCCCCCAGCGAACAACTTCTGGATTTAACGGCTCACCGACCGACAATACGTGACGCAGCGACGACAGATCATATTGCTTAATGATATCCTGTCCTGCACCCATCAGCATCCGGAACGCAGTAGGCGCGCTGTACCAAACGGTGACTTTGTACTTCTGAATCGTTTCGTACCAATCCGCCGGGCTGAAGCGACCGCCGCGCACGACGTTGGTCACCCCATGCAGCCACGGGGCAAAAATACCGTAAGATGTGCCGGTTACCCATCCAGGGTCCGCCGTACACCAGTAAATGTCGTCTTCTCTCAGGTCCAACACGACATTGCCGGTATGATAATGCTGAATCATTGCGTTATGCACATGGTAAACGCCTTTAGGTTTGCCGGTTGAACCTGACGTATAATGCAAAATTAAGCCATCTTCGCGGTTCACCCACTCGATTTCAGCCTCAGGGGATGCGGCTTCCATCTCCGCCTTATAATCTACAATACCGTCCCCAGCCTTCACATCGTCGCCTACAACGATGATCGTCCGCAGCGTCGGCAGCTCTTCACGCTTCACCCGCGGCAGCAACGCCGACGTCGTGACGAGCACAACCGCGCCGCTGTCCTCCAAGCGATCCTTGACCGCCGTTTCCATAAACGCCTCAAACAACGGCCCAACAACCGCACCAACTTTAAGCGTGCCCAATACACTCACATAGAGCTCCGGCGTCCGCGGCATAAAGACGAAGACCCGATCCCCCTTCGTGATTCCGTATTTGCGCAGCACGTTAGCAAATCGGTTCGTCAGCCCCTGCATGTCCTCGTACGTATACGACTCCTCGCGTGTCGGATCGCTGAACAACAGCGCTACGCGCGAGCCCTTGCCCGCATCGACATGGCGGTCGATCGCCTCGTAAGCCATGTTGACTTTGCCAGTGACGTACCAGGAGAACTTCTTCTCGACATCCTCCCACTTAAAGTTCTTATACGCCTCTTCGTAGTTGCCCATATTGGACGACGGAACGCCCGATGAAATGACTTCCCCTTGCAGTTGACTCATCGTTTCATCCTCCCTTAATCTTTGGAAATCTCCAAGCAATAGATCAAAGTTTATGAAAACGGATACATAGCAACGTAAGTTGAAAGCTTTGTTCAGCGTCATGGGTGAGGGCATCCGTTTTGATCGAAAAAGCAACGACAGAACTTAAACGATTGAGGTGGTTTTCGAGGACAACGATCACATCAGCGGACTGAAAATGTGAAAATTTTATGTCGGAGAACATTATAGCACACGTTTTCGCGCACAGGCTACACTTTTCATTTTTTCTTTTTTCTGTTATAAGTGAGGGGAACGAGCAAAGGAGGCGGTTCCATGGAACATAAAAAAACGTATATCCGCCACACCCTGCCCCATCAGCAACGTGAGATTGTTGTGGAAGGACCCGTATCCCCTTCCCATCTCCAAACCTTAAAAATGCATCCCGATCTGGACGCATTCCGCAAGCCTGCAGATCAACATGCCGCGCTGGTGGAAATTGCCGGACTTCCAGAGGGACGTATCATCCTGGCCCGGGAGGATTCGACCATTGTAGGATACGTCACCTTTCACTATCCCGACGAGATGGAGAGGTGGTCTCAGGGCAATATGCCTGACCTGATCGAGCTGGGAGCCATCGAAGTGGCCGACGACTATCGGTCGCTCGGAATCGGATCGAAAATGATCCGCACGGCATTTGAAGACGAACAGATGGAGAAATACATCGTCTTTACGACCGAATATTATTGGCATTGGGATTTGAAAAACAGCGGGCTATCCGTATGGGAATACCGCAGCATGATGGAACGGCTGATGAAGACGGTCGACATGGTCTGGTATGCTACCGACGACCCGGAAATTTGCTCCCATCCGGCTAACTGCTTGATGGTGCGGATCGGTAAGGAGGTTCCTTTGTCCTCCGAGGAGCAGTTTGACCGGATTCGTTTTCAGCAGCGTTTCATGTACTGACAGTTAAAAAGGAAGGCGTGATGAATCCATGCCTGGAAGCGCTTTATTTGTCCACCATGAACAGGCGATGAACTACCGGTTTCACGACGGCCATCCTTTCCATCCGATCCGGCTGGAATTGACGATGGACTTGCTGCAGGATCTGGGCGCGCTAACGCCGCAGCAAATGCACCTGTCGCGCCCGGCAACCGACGAGGAATTGCTATGGATCCATCAGCCGGCGTACGTTGAAGCGGTTAAGCAGCTGAGCCGCCCGAATCCTGAGGCGGACTGGATCACGCGCGGCGAGCAGTTCGGGCTGTTGGACGAGGATACGCCGTATTTTCCCGGCATGCATGAAGCGGCAACCTGGGTCGTCGGAGGAACGATTACAGCCGTAGAGACCGTGCTCTCCGGCTCCACAACCCACGCCCTGCACCTCGGCGGCGGCCTGCATCACGCCCTGTCGGCTAAAGCCGCCGGCTTCTGCGTCTACAACGATGCTGCAGTGGCTATTGACTATGCCCGCCGCAAGTACGGCGCACGCGTCCTGTACGTCGATACGGACGTCCACCACGGAGACGGGGTGCAGTGGAGCTTCTATTCAGACCCCGATGTTTGCACTTATTCCATCCATGAGACGGGAAAATATTTATTCCCAGGCACCGGCTTCCTGACGGAGCGCGGCGAGCATCAAGGCTATGGCGCCTGCATGAATCTGCCGCTCCAGCCTTATACGGAAGACGCCTCCTGGATGGAATGCTTCGAGGAGTCGATCCGGCGATTAGCCGCGCATTTCCGGCCGGATGTGATCGTCAGCCTGCACGGCTGCGATGCCCATGCGCTGGACCCGCTGTCGCATATGCACTGTAGCATGGCGATCTACCGCGATATGCCGGCGATCCTGCACGAGCTGGCCCATACGTATTGCGAGGGACGCTGGGTTGCGATGGGCGGCGGCGGTTATGATTTATGGCGGGTCGTCCCGCGGGCGTGGAGCTTGCTGTGGCTGGAGATGAGCGATCATCCGTTGATCGCTTCCCTGCGCCGCAACCCGCTGCTTCCGCTGCCGCAAGCCTGGATCGACCGCTGGCAGCCGCAGACCCCGTTCCAGCTTCCTGCCGCTTGGCTTGACGACCTGTCCCATTGGGAGGGCATCCCCCGCCGGGCGGAAATTACAGCAAAAAACCGCGAGAGTCTCGCGGTCGCTTTACAGGATTATCCCTAATACTCAGGTGGGGCTGGCTGAACCCCGCCTGAGTTTTTATTTTTTCAGCTCACCCACATGCTGGACCATGTCATTGAGAATGGCAAACGAACGCTGGGCCGCCAGCGCGGTAAACTCAGCAAAATTCACATCCGCAGAGCCGTCCGCCTTGTCCGAAATGGAGCGGAGTACAATAAACGGCACCCCGTTCCGTTGGCATACCTGGGCGAGCGCCGCCCCTTCCATTTCGACGCAAGCGCCGTCCAGCTCCCCGTATAGAACCGAGCTAACAAATTCCGGATCCGCGATAAACTGGTCGCCGGACAGCACCCGTCCGACCCGATATTGATGGTCTGTACACTGACGGGCACAGGCTTGCTCGGCCAAGCGGATGAGGCCAGAATCAGCCGGAAAGTCAGAGACATCCTGGTACGGCGTGATTCCGCGCGCAAAACCCAGTGGCCGCGCGTCCATATCGTGCTGCTGGCAAGTTGACGAGATGACGATGTCGCCTACGTTCAGCTCAGGATGCACTGCTCCTGCCACCCCGGTAAACCAGATCGCATCCGCACCAAAGCGGTCGATCAGGACTTGCGTAGTAGCTGCCGCATTCACTTTGCCGACGCCGGATTTACACACGACTACATTGTGCCCATGGAGTACGCCCTTTACAAAACGTGTCCCAGCCGCATCCACCGCCTCCTGGTGCTCCACCTGATCGAGCAGCAACGCGATTTCTTCATCCATAGCCCCCATCAGGCCAATTGTTTTGTACATAGTTCATTACTCCCTCCAATCCCCATTCGTCCGTGCAACACATTGCATTGCTTCGAAATCCTCAAAATGCTCAAAAAAGCTCCTTATGCAAGGAGCTTTTTGTCCGTTGTTAACCTTTTTCATATATATCTATGTGTTACTTATCTCTCTAAGCCGAAACGTCAATCGCAACAATAGCCTTACAGGTGGCTAACAGACAAGCGCAAGATCGTCTCGTGCGGCAGAATGACCCGAGGGTTCTCAACCGTTTCCTTCTTCATCAGCTTCGTCAGCAAACGCATCGCTACCGCACCGAGGTCATACATCGGTTGAGCGACCGTTGTCAGCTGAGGACGTACCATCGAAGCCATGCGGATGTTATCCACGCTGATAATCGAGAAATCGTCCGGCACCTTCAAGCCTTCGTCCTGAATGCTGTGGATGGCGCCAATCGCCATTTCATCCGTTGCAGCGAAAATCGCTGTCGGCCGTTTCTTCAGCCCCAGGAAATACTTCATCGCTTCCACGCCGGATTCATAACGGTAGTTGCCGATCCGCACCAGGTCCTCTTGGTACTGAATGCCTGCGGTTTCCAGCGCACGCTTGTACCCTTGGAATCTGGCATAGCCGTTCGCCGGATCCTGCAACGTTCCGCTGATCATCGCGATTTCGCGGTGTCCATGGCGAACCAGTGTGCTGACGGCGTCAAATGCAGCGGCTTCGTGATCAATATCCACGGATGGATATTGGCCGTTCTCGTCGCTCGTTGCGCACAGCACGATTGGTACCGCAGACGTCTGGAACGCTTGAATATGCTCCTCCGTTACGGTTCCGCCCATGAACAGGAGCCCGTCCACTTGCTTCTCGAGCAAGGTGTTGATGACGCGGATCTCCTTCTCTTTCCGTTTGTCGGCATTACACAAAATAATGTTATAGTGATACATGTTCGCAATATCTTCGATGCCCCGAGCGATTTCCGCAAAAATCGAATTTGAAATATCGGGGATAACCACGCCTACAGTGGTGGTCTTCTTGCTGGCAAGCCCCCTGGCTACAGCGTTGGGCCGGTAGCCTAACCGTTCTATCGCTTCGTAAACCTTTTTCCGGGTCTGCGGTTTCACGTTCGGATTGTTATTGACAACCCGGGAAACCGTGGCCATCGAGACGCCTGCTTCACGTGCCACATCATAAATGGTAACCGTCACATTCTTCTCTCCATTGCCAATAGATTTTCACTCATTCATCCGGTAAAGATCCAGAGCTTCAATTAAATTTATGATACGACAAAATACTACTTAATGCAATGATAACGCTTCACTTAGCGTAAAATCTCCTCTAAAGTCGATTTCGTGATCTTGGAATGGGACGTATGCCAGACGGCTTGTCCATCCTTAATCAGGATCGCTTGCGGGGATTCATGCTTGACGCCAAGCCGCTCGGCTGCCTCATTCGATACGTCTCGGTTCTCGATAACGTAAATCAGCCCGTATGTAACGTCTTCCCGCGGAGTTCCGTTTAAATAAGCCTCCGCTTCCTTATGTGCCCCGGCACTGATCGGGCAGCGGGTACTGTGCTTGAATAGCAACAACGGCTGGCTTGCGGAGCGTTCCAAAGCATCGTTCAGCTCTTGGATCGATTGTATTCTCATCCATTTGGACATGACGTCTCATCCCCTTTTTGATCGAATAAGAATCTCCAGATGTTCTGTTGATATCTTAACAAAAAGAGAAATGAAAATACAACTTTTATTTACAAATGATTTGCAAAAATCGAGTAAATTCGTCAATTAGCCTTGGAAAGTTGTCGATTCTTTACAAATTTAGACAATTGGGATAGACGTTTGGAGATTTCATTCATCCAATCCAGGTCGCTTAAGTTCTTGGCCCCGCCGTACAAGTCCAATAGCATGTTGATTCGTTCTTCACATTGCTTCTCCAGCAGATTTTCAAAGGATTCGTAATCCGCCCCGTCCCATTGACGATAAATGCTGAAGATCAAGTCTGCCAGCTCGTTCCGCTCGGTAAAATAAATGCGGCCGCTCGGCGCCTCCTTCTTGAGCTCAGCCAGCAGGTCCGTCAAATCCGACTTCACCTCAGGAAGCACTTCGTAGAAGTCGCAATCTTCGCACTCGTAAATTGGAACACGGTCGATTTCATAGATTCCTTCAAAAATGACCAGCCTGAAGCCCAGGTTCATCATTTTCCCGCACTGACAGTGCTTACGCACAGTACCACCTCATCTTAGTCCTCTGCTTTTTTTGTTCCGACTGATTTTGCTAGATATAAGTAAGTCCTTGTATCGGAGCCTCCGCTGCCTTAGAGGGCAAAACGATTTCACTGCCACTCCTCGTAACTCGTGACTTAGAACGTACACCGCGTGCACATCGATAGACGTTTTAATTAGAATATTGTTCTTATTCGACTCGCCCGCAAGAATCTCCTTCCGTTAGCAAAAGATACTTTAAATTGCCATATTTGGAAATGTTTCAGAAAGCGCTAGGCATAGTAAGAGTCATCATTTTTGATACAATTAAAATATTGATTCGAATTTTCGTCAAGTGCCATAAAAGACAGGAGGAGTTGGATTTGAGATTAAATGGTAAAAAGATCGTTGCTTTAGTCGATGAGGAGTTTGAAGATTTGGAGCTATGGTACCCGGTCTACCGCGTTCGCGAAGAGGGAGCGGAGGTGCATTTGGCCGGTCCGGTGAAAGGCAAAAAATACATTGGCAAATACGGGGTCCCCGCTGAAGCGGAATTTGCCTTCGAGGAAATCGATGCCAACGCGTATGACGGCATTCTTGTCCCCGGCGGCTGGGCGCCGGACAAGCTTCGCCGATACGATAAGGTGCTTCAGCTCGTTCGCGAGCTGCACCAAGCGAAGAAGCCGATCGGGCAAATCTGCCACGCCGGCTGGGTACTCATCTCCGCGGGGATCCTGAAAGGCGTGACCGTTACGTCTACGCCAGGGATCCGCGACGATATGCAGAACGCAGGCGCGATTTGGGTGGACGAGCCCGTTGTCGTGGACGGGCACATCATCTCGGCCCGCCGCCCGCCGGACCTGCCGGCTTACGGCAAAGCGTTTGTTGATGCGGTGGCGAACCGGGGATAATGGTGCATGAGGTAGTATAAGTGCTGAGATGTGTGTGTAGCCGCGGCGGAATAGCGGGATTGTGACGTGCGCTTCCTGCTTTCACCAAATGTAAAAGTGCAGTTTAAATCCTCTGAACATCCCGAAATTCGGGTTTTAAATGCAAAAGTGCAGTTCAGATCGAATGAAAAGTCCGCTATCGGACCGTTTCGCCCAAAGTTAACTGTACTTTTGCATTTCAACTAGCCGATTGAGGCAAGTTCGACAAAACTCAACTGCACTTTTACATCTCAACCCCGGAAGGCACGGAGCGAACGTGGAGTTAGCGAGGGATCCATTCGCCATCTGCATGCGCCCCCAAGCCGCAACATAACAAAACAAGGCCGTCCCCGATGTCCATGCTGACCCGAAGGGACGGCCTGTTTTATTTACTCAAACGCTCTTGCTCCAGCTCGTGTGCATAGCGGACCAGTTCGGCTTCAACCTGATTGCTGGTCGGTAAGCGGTAGCAGGCTGCGCCCACTTCTTTGCTCTCCCGCGAATCGGAGTTCAAGATGCGGTGCTTCACCCGCAGCAGCGCCTGCGGCGACATGCTTAGATCGGTGACGCCAAGGTACAACCATAACGGCACCGCTTTCTCGTCCCCGGCCATTTCGCCGCAGACGCTCACGGTGATCCCGGCATCCTTGGCCGCTTGCACCGTTTGACGCAGCAGTCGCAAGACGGCCGGATGGAACGGATGATACATGTGGGCGATCTGCTCGTTCATCCGGTCAACGGCGAGCACGTACTGTACCAGATCGTTGGTGCCGATACTGAAGAAGTCCACCTCTTGGGCCAGCAGATCGGCAATCGCCGCCGCGGCCGGAATTTCAATCATAATGCCGACCTGAATATCGGGGTCGTAGGCGATTCCTCGCCGGGTTAAATTCTGCTTGGCTTCCTCCAGGATCGCATTCGCCTTGCGGATTTCCTCCAGCGAGGAGATCATCGGATACAGGATTTTCATTTTGCCGTAAGCGCTGGCGCGCAAAATAGCGGCAAGTTGAGTTTGAAACAGCTCGCGGCTATCCAAACTGATGCGGATTCCGCGATAACCCAGCACCGGGTTCTCCTCTTCCTGCAGCTCGAAATATTCCAGCTGCTTGTCGCCGCCGATGTCGAGCGTCCGGATGACGACCGGATGCGGACCTGCCTTCTCCGCGACCTGCCGGTACACTTCAAATTGCTCATCTTCCCCAGGGAAAGTGGACCGGTCCATATATAAAAATTCCGTGCGGAACAAGCCAACGCCTTCCGCGCCGTGCTTTAAAGCCAGCTCCAAGTCCTTCACGGAGCTGATATTACCGGCGAGCCGCATGCGTACGCCGTCCTTGGTCACCGCTTCCACTGCAGCCAGCAGCTGCAGCTGTTCTTTGCGGCGGCGCTGCTTCTCCGCCAGCTCCGTATACCGGGCGATGATCTCCGGCTCTGGATTCAGATATACGCATCCTTCGTCGCCGTCGATCACCAGCAGATCGCCCGTTTGTAACGGCTCGGTCAGCTTGTTCTCCAGCCCCGACACAAGCGGAATGCCAAGGGCCCGCGCCATGATCGCCGAGTGCGACGTTTTCCCGCCGGCCATCGTGACCATACCCAAGACGTTGTCCGGGTTCAAATGGACCAATTGGGAGGGGGAAAGCTCCTTCGCCACCAAAATATACGGCTGCGTATCCGCCGGCAAGGTGATGTCCGGCGTCCCCAGCAGATGCTTCAGCAGGCGATTGCCGACATCCTTGATGTCGAGCGCCCGTTCTTTCATATATTCGTCATCCAGCAGGTCAAACATCGTGACAAAATGATCGATCGCTTCCTTGACGGCGACCTCCGCCGCCTTGTATTGGCGTTCGATAATCCCCTGGATCTCGCTCATAAATACGGGATCCTCCAGGATCGCCAGATGGGCATCAAAGATACCGGATTCCTCCGCACCCACCGTCTCCTTAATCTCGTTCTTCATCACTTCGATTTCGGTTTTGGACGTGCGAATACCTTCGTACAACCGCTCGAATTCCTTGGCGAGATCCACCTTCTCCATTCGGCGATCCGGTACGTCCCATTCCCAGGCGGGCAGCACAAAAGCTTTGCCGATGGCGACTCCCGCTGCTGCTCCGATCCCCTGTATCATGTAGTGACCCCCTAGTCCTGCTTGTAAGTTCCTAACCTAAGGCACTATTCATTCTTGAACTTTCTCTATAGGATGCCCTCTATCTATTTCATTATGGTAATCCTAGCCCCTTAAATTTGTCAAAGAAAAAACACGCAACTCAAAGAGGGCCCTCCGAATTCGGATGGGTCCTCTTGGATGGGCCATGCTTAACTGCGTTTTCCGATCAGAATGCTATCTTCGACCTTGATGCAGCGGTCCATAATGACGGTGAGTCCGCCTTTCGAAGCGATCTCATACGCTTCTTCACTGAAGATTCCCAGCTGCAGCCATAGCACGCGAGCCCCAATCTTCACCGCTTCCTCTGCGACCGGCGGCGTCTGCTCACTGCGACGGAACACATTGACGATATCCACCGGCTCCGGGATATCCGACAAGCTCGGGTAGACCTTCTCCCCCAGAATTTCACCGCTAACCATCGGATTCACCGGGATAATACGATAGCCGTTATTTTGCAAAGCTTGCGCAACCATGTACGAGGTGCGGTCAGGTTTGTCCGACAACCCCACGACGGCAATGTTACCGGCGTTCAACAGAATCTCCTTGATTTCCTCACGGCTTGGATTTTCAAATGCCATTTTGGCCATCCTCCTTTATCGACGCCAGCGAAGCCAGCGCCTTGCCTCTTAGTTCAAGTTTATTCTACCCGTTCGATCGATGCACCAAGCGAAGTGATGTGATCAAAAAATTGCGGATACGATTTCGCCACATGGTGCGCATCCTTAATCACCAGCGGCTCCCGGCAGCGCAAGCCGACGACGGTCAACGCCATAATGACGCGGTGGTCGTAATGTGCATTAATCGTCACTCCGCCTTCAAGGCCGGTCGGACGCCCGTGGACGATAATTTCCGCTTGGCGTTCTTCGACGTTCGCGCCGGCTTTTTTCAGCTCGGTCAAAAAGTCGGTGATCCGGTCGCATTCCTTGTAACGCAAATTTTCTACGTTATAGAACCGGGACGTCCCGTCAGCAAACACTGCAGCCGCGACCATCGCTAACACAGCGTCGGTCGCCGCATCGCCGTCGAATTCCACCGGCCGCAACCGGCCATTGCCCTGCACGTGGACCGTACCGTTCTGATGTGTCAGCGGCACGTCCATCATCTGCAGCACGTCTACAACAGCGCGCTCACCCTGCTTGCTCTGCTCGGCCAACCGATGAACCTTCACGTCCGACTTCGTCACGGCAGCCGCAGCCAAAATCGCCGCCGAGCCCGGATAGTCCCCCTGCACGGTATACGTCTTCGCTTGATAGCTTTGCCGTCCAGGCACGCGGAAATGCATATAATCGTCGCTGGCATGGATCACGATCCCGGCTTGCTCCAGCACTTCCAGCGTTTGCCCCACAACGACCTTCGATTTCAGATCGTTAAGCACCTCAATTTCGCTGTCTTCGTCAAGCAGCGGCGTCAAGAATAGCAAAGCGCTCAGGTACTGCGAGCTGACCGAACCGGAGACGCGGATCTTCCCGCCCTTCGGCGCACCACCGCGAATGGTGATCGGCAATTTCCCCTCGTTGTGACTCACTTCCACACCAAGCTGTCCCAGGGCGTCGATCAGGTCATCATGCGGCCGCTTGCCCAGCGAATCCGGATACGTGTTCACGAACGTCACCTCCGGGCAGAGTGACGCGATCGCCATCAGGAACCGGAGGACGGCCCCGGCATTCCCAACGTTCAGCTCCTTGACGTCCTTCGGCCGCCGTCCAAAGCCGGTGATGACGATCTTCTCCTCGTCCTCTTCCAGCACCGCACCCAAATCGGCGATACAGCGACGCATGGCGTCACTGTCCTCACTGTGCGCGGGGTAATATACCGTGCTTGTCCCTTCCGCTAAAGCCGCAACCAGCAGGTAACGGGTTGTATAGTTTTTGGAGGATAATGCTCCGATTTCGCCCTTTAACTCCGGCGTAGGCCTAACGATAACGTCCATAGTGTTCACATTCCCCTTTGTTGTGATTAATCAAGAACCGCGGTAATGCGTTAAAATCTCAGCCGCCACTTGTTCCGCGCTTTTCCCCGAAGTATCCACGGTCAGATGAGCAAAAGCGTAAAGTTCCTTCCGTTCCTCCAGCAGCGCGGTGATCCGCTCCTTCGCCCCCCCGGCCAAGAGCGGTCGGTTCGGGTCCTCCCCGACCCGCGCGAGAATCTCGTCCGCCGTCGCTTGGAGCGCCACCACCAGGCCGCCGCCTCGCATCGCCAGGCGATTCGCCTCACGAAGCACCGCACCGCCGCCGGTCGCCAGCACAATCCCTTGCTCTTGCAGCGTTCTCCGCAGCGCCGCGGACTCAAGATCACGGAAATAAGCTTCTCCTTCGGCCGCAAAAATATCCGGAATCGACCGCCCGGCCTCCATGGCAATCCGCTGATCGAGATCAACGAGCTTTAAGCCGGTTTCGGCGGCCAGCAGGGAGCCGACGGTTGTCTTCCCCGTTCCCATCATGCCGATGAGCACGATGTTATAATGCAACATTTTATCACCTGCTTGCTCTCCATAGATCCTAAAGGCACTCGCTCAGAGTAAACTTTTTCATATCATAACACAGGCTGTCCTATTTTCACCATGAAAAAAGAAGCCGGAAGGAACGCTTTCGTCCCTCCGGCCTCGGGTTGAACCTAACCTGTAGTTTAGAACCATTGATGGTGGAAGACGCCTTCCTTGTCCACGCGTTTGAACGTGTGCGCGCCGAAGTAATCGCGTTGCGCTTGCAGCAGGTTCGCCGGCAGGCGTTCCGTACGGTAGCTGTCATAGTAGGACAGCGCGCTGGCAAAGCCAGGAACCGGAATTCCGTACGCCACGGCGGTGGAAACCACGTTGCGCCATGCGTCCTGATAGCTTTCCACGATATTTTTGAAGTAAGGGTCGAGCAGCAGGTTCTTCAGCGCCGGGTCACGGTCATACGCTTCCTTGATGTTATGCAGGAACTGGGAGCGAATGATGCAGCCGCCGCGGAAGATCATGGCGATGTTGCCATATTTCAAATCCCAGCCGTATTCTTCGGAAGCGGCGCGCATTTGCGCAAACCCTTGGGCATACGAAACGATCTTCGAAGCGAACAGCGCTTTGCGCACGTTCTCGATAAATTCCTTCTTGTCGCCGCTGAACGCCGGTTTCGCTGGTCCGCTCAGGATTTTGCTGGCGGCTACGCGCTCTTCTTTCATCGCCGAGAGGAAACGGGAGAATACCGATTCCGTGATCATGGACAGCGGCACGCCAAGGTCGAGAGCGCTTTGGCTTGTCCATTTCCCCGTCCCTTTTTGGCCGGCAGCGTCCAGAATGACGTCAACCATCGGTTTGCCGGTCTCTTCATCGTATTGAGAGAAGATGTCGGCAGTAATTTCGATCAGATAGCTGTCCAGCTCGCCTTTGTTCCATTCGCTGAAAATCTCGTGCAGTTCCTTGGCATCCACGCCCAGCACGTCTTTCAGCAGATGATAAGCTTCGCAGATCAGCTGCATATCGCCATATTCAATGCCGTTATGCACCATTTTTACGTAATGGCCGGCTCCGTCCGGACCAATATATGTACAGCAAGGATCACCGTTTACTTTGGCAGAAATCGCCGTCAAAATCGGTTCAACCAGCTTATAAGCGGATTCTTGTCCACCTGGCATGATCGCAGGCCCTTTCAAAGCGCCCTCTTCACCGCCGGATACCCCGGTGCCAATAAAGCGGAATCCTTTGGCTTCCAGCTCTTTGCTGCGGCGTTGCGTATCAGGGAAGTGCGCATTGCCTCCGTCGATGATGATGTCACCTTGATCCAGGTAAGGCAGCAACTGTTCAATCGTAGCATCAGTCGCCGGACCAGCTTGTACCATAATTAAAATTTTACGCGGCGATTCCAGCGAGTTCACGAACTCTTCAACGGAAAACGTGCCGACGAGGTTTTTCCCCTTGCCTTCGTTGTTCAGCAGATCATGCGTTTTCTCAGGGGAACGATTATATACGGACACAGTAAAGCCCCGGCTTTCAATATTCAGGGCCAAATTCTTGCCCATGACGGCCAAGCCGATGACGCCGATTTGTTGTTTTGACATGGTCTCCATCCTTTGCACACTATTTTTATCAATATTATCATTTTAACTCTTTTGTGTACAGAAGTGAACCCTGGCCGTAAGCCCAAAAAACAACCCCCAACGCCGTGGGAGCCAAGGGCTTGCCTTTCGATTTCAGGTTGTGTGTAGTTCGGCAGGAGGCGGGTTCTCACTCCTTTAGGATGAGCCATATCCATCATTACCATTCAAGCTGCATGAGTTCCATTCTCAGCTTGCGCAGCCGCTCTTTGCAGGCTTCCGAGGCTTCGGCATCCCCCTGTTGGATGGCCTCGAACAACCGCTCAAGCTCGGCATCCAGCTCCTTCTGCAGTTGTGCCAACCGTTCCTCTGCCGCTTCGGATGCGAACATCTCAGCCATTTGCGCCATGTCGACAATGGGTCCTTTTTGAAAAATAACCCGATGCTCCATCCCCGAGATTTCCACCAGGCGGATCACTTCTCCGAATAAAATGTTCTCGACCAGGATCTGACGATCCCTTATCCGTTTGACCACCGCATGACCGCGCAGATCGCCAATCAGCTTCTCCAGCCATTCCGCCAGCTTGGCATCGCGGATGACGTAGTCGCCTACCAGCTTGTATCCTTTGGCGAGACGCTGAAACCGCAGCTTAGTCAGCTTGCGTCCAGTGCGAACGGAGATGATGAAGAGCGATTCGTTTTCGCTCCAATATAAAGAATACCCGTCTTGGATCAAGTCGCGAATCAATTGCTGTATGTGCCGGCGGTCGAATCGGAGTTCCAGGTTGCAGTATTCCACTTCGTAACTTTTGTTCACGGCACTCCCTCCTAACGGTTTACCATATCTTATACTCCATCTTATGTAATGGAACTTGGTTTATTGATTATTTTTGGCCCGTTCCGGCCGGAGTTGCCGCGGAAAATATGTTATACTAGTACCGTTGCACATCGAACGAAATGAGATCTATGCCGAAAGTTGGAGGTACTACACGATGGCCTTTGAAGGTTTTACGACACAAGATTTCGACGCGCTTACCGTTCCGGGGCTGGAGTCCCGAATGGAAGCGATCATAAGTCACATTAGACCTAAATTGGAGACGCTGGGTGCGGAAATGGCCCCGTACCTGTCCGCTTTATGCGGAGAAGAGATGTTCCCGCATGTGGCCAAGCATGCGCGCCGGACGGTGAACCCGCCGAATGACACATGGGTCGCTTGGGCGGCCAGCAAGCGCGGGTATAAGGCGTTGCCGCATTTTCAGGTCGGGATGTTCTCCACGCACCTGTTTATCATCTTCGCCGTCATTTACGAGAGCCCCAATAAGGCCGTGTTTGCCAATTATTTGGACAAGCATGCGGCGCAAATCAAGAAGACGATCCCAGACGGGTTTTACTGGTCCCTGGATCATATGAGCCCGGACGGCACACCGCACCGGGAAGCGGATGCCAAGCAGCTGAAGGCCTGGGCCGAGAAGCTGAAGACGATCAAGAAGTCCGAAGCCCTGTGCGGACTGCGGCTGGAGCGGAACGACCCGATCGTATCCGACGGAACCAAGCTGATCCGCACGGTTGAAGAGACGTTCCAAACGCTGTTGCCATTGTATAAAGGCGCGTTTTAAGCTTGACGCAGAAGTAACCTAACGGACACCAGAGACGCTAATGACTGTCCTAAGCGACTTCCCGTTGGCTAACGGACTGAGGAGGCCTTATTCAAGGAATAAGCAGCAATCCGGCTGCCCATGTCCCTGGATAAGGCCTCTGGTGTCCGTTACAGCGGGAAATGACCGGGAAATCGGCCAATAAGGTCACTACGGTCCGTTACACACATGGATGGCCTGCCTTCTGGCTTGCACTTCAAGCCTCCCTGACCTTATGGGTTGGGGGAGGCTTTTTGCGTGCGGACGAGGCCGAGGTGCAGGAAGAAGAGCAGCGCCATCGTGACCGCGCTGGCTAGGAACGGTGCGGCCGGGCCAAGCAGGTCCCACATTTTACCGGAGATGATCGGCCCGACAACCATGCCGGAGCCCTGGATCGTCAGAAACAGGCCCCAAATCGCGCCTTTTTCCCCGCTTGGGATCATTTGCGCGATCATCGTATTCCATGTCGGGAGGATTAACGCATAGCTGCATCCAATTAGGATCACGAACGACCAGACCAGGGCGACCTCCCGCGTCATCGCAAACAGGCCGATCGAGAGCGCCGCCAGGGCGAAGCCGATATGCAGAAACCAACGCGTCCCCATCTTGTCGACCAGCTTGCCCACGGGGATCAACCCCAGGACGGTAATCCCGCCGCCGATGACCAGCATGGCGCTGAACGTCTCCGGCGACAAGCCCAGCTCCGTCCGGACGTACAGCGTGATGACCGGCGTCAGCAGACCGACGGCGAATGATTGCAGGAACAGCGCCGGGTATAACAGCGGACTGACGTGTAAATGCGTGCGGATATGGTGAATCGAAGCACGCAGTTGACGCCACATCCCTCCGATCTTGGCGGAGGGGGAATGGCCGGGGACGGCAGCTTTGGCCGTGCCCGCGGCGGTGGAGCCGCCCGATTTTCCCGGCAACATCAACGACACCAGCAAGACCAGCGCCAGGCATCCGAGCAGGAACCAAAAGATCGGCTGATACGAATCATTTAAGAAAAAGTTGATCAGAACAGGCCCCAACCCGGTTCCGCCAAGGCTGGAAATTTGGATGACGCCCATCGCCGTCGCGAAGTTGTTATTCTCCTCCGTGACCGCAGTGATGCCCATCAAGACGCAGGGCCAGAGCGGCGCAGTCCCGATGCCGAGGAGCGCGCAGCCAAGCACGAGAAACCCCATGGAGGGAAGGAACGCGATCATCGCTACAGCGCCTAGGGTGATGAACAAACCCAAGCTCATCGTCCGGCGAAAGCCGATCCGTTCGATCAGCCAGCCTGCCGGGCTGCGAAACAAATTATCCCCGATATACTGCATCGAAAAAGACAACCCGATCGCAAACGCGCTTAGCTTCAGCACATCCCCCATATAGACCGGCAGGATGGATACGATGAGCGCCCCCTTGACGAACTCCACCAAAAACATGATAAGCCACAGGCTGGCGAACGTGGGATTCAGCAGTTTTTTCCTTGCGATGCCGCTTGTCAGTTCCACGAAAAAGCCCCCTCTCCTGGTTTCCGATCACCGGTTCTCTTACATTTTGTCCTTTTTTGTCGGCAAATTAACCCATGTTCCGTCAATATTGCGTAAAAACCAGCGGGTTTTGCTTGCATTCCAGACGCATTTTGCTATACTCAAGCTTGTTTGAAAATTATGTAGATGAAAGGCAGGGATGGCCCGTATGGATCATCAAAGCACGCCGCTCTTCACTGCTCTTAAAAAGCACGCGGCCGGCAATCCCGTTCAGTTTCACATTCCTGGGCACAAGAAAGGGCTCGGCACCGATAAAGAATTCCGAGAGTTCATCGGCGATAACGCCTTGTCTATCGACTTGATCAACATCGCCCCGCTAGATGACTTGCACCAGCCAACAGGCGTCATTCAAGAGGCGCAGAAGCTGGCCGCCGACGCCTTTGGCGCGGACTACACCTTCTTCTCGGTACAAGGGACCAGCGGAGCCATCATGACCATGATTCTATCTGTTTGCTCTCCGGGAGATAAAATTATCGTCCCGAGAAATATCCATAAATCCGTGATGTCGGCCATTATATTCGCCGGAGCGAAGCCGGTGTTTGTCTCGCCGGCGCAAGACCCGAATTTGGGTATCGACCACGGGATCACAACGTCCTCGGTCCGCCGCGCGCTGCAGCGTCATCCCGACGCCAAGGCGGTGGTGGTAATCAACCCGACGTATTTTGGCGTTTGCGCCAACCTGAAGGAAATCGTCGATTTAGCCCATAGCTTCCATGTACCGGTGCTGGTGGATGAAGCGCATGGGGTGCATATTCATTTCCATGAGAAGCTGCCGATGTCCGCAATGCAAGCGGGCGCCGATATGGCAGCGACCAGCGTACACAAGCTGGGCGGCTCGATGACGCAAAGCTCGATTCTGAACCTGAACACGAAGAACGGGTACGTGAATCCGCAGCGCGTGCAAACGATCATCAGTATGTTGACAACGACGTCCACTTCCTATCTGCTGTTGGCTTCCCTGGATACAGCGCGCCGCAATTTGGCGCTGCACGGACGGGAAATGGCTGAACGGGCGATGGAGCTGGCCGAATATGTCCGGTCGGAAATTAACCAAATCGAAGGCTTGTACTGCTTCGGGCGGGAGATTTTAGGCGGAGAAGCAACTTATGATCATGATCCGACCAAACTGACGATCCACGTTCGCCACTTGGGGATTACCGGCTATGAGACGGAAAACTGGCTGCGCAAGCACTACAACATCGAAGTGGAGCTTAGCGACATGTACAACATCCTGTGCCTGATTACCCCAGGGGATACACAGGAGACGGCCGATATTTTGCTGACCGCGCTGCGGGAGCTGTCTAAAACCTATTATAAGGAAAATAACGCAAATGAGCTGATCGTCAAGGTCCCGGAAATCCCGCATTTGTCGTTGATCCCGCGGGATGCGTTCTATGCGGATACCGAGGTCATTCCGTTTAGGGAATCGGCTGGCCGGATCATTGCCGAATTTATTTATGTGTACCCGCCGGGGATTCCGATTTTGCTTCCGGGTGAAGTCATTTCCCAGGACAACATCGACTACATCCTCGATCATGTCGAGGTCGGCTTGCCGGTAAAAGGGCCGGAGGATCGGTATATCGACAAGGTTAAGGTGATTGTTGAAGCGGATCCGATTTTTTAATCAACAAGAGCAGGAGAGGGATATGTTTGTCCCGCCTTCTGCTCTTTTTTTACTGCAAACCAAAAAGCCCCCCGCTTCTGGGGAGCTCTTAGTTTCTATACCAGGTGATCCGCCGCAAATTAGGCTTCATCCATTTGGGCGACAAGCTCGTTGTAAGCTTCTTCTACCTGTTTCCATTCCTGTTCGTCTTCGATATTGTAAAGCACCATTTCTTCGTTCTCTTCTTCCATGCGGAGAATGATGCCGTCCGCTTCCGGATTGTTGCGCTCGAGCAGCAATGCGTACACTTTCTCGCCAACGTCGAACGTCTCGACAAGAACCATCTCTACGTCGTTCCCTTCTTCGTCGGTCAGCGTCAACACAAACTCTTCATGCTCATGATCATGGTCATGATCGTGGCCGCAGCCGCATGCTTCGCCGTGTTCGTGATTGTGGTCGCTCATGAAATTACCTCACTTTAAGTATGTTTTAATGGACTGAAGAAGGGTCTCCCGCTTCGTTCCTCCCGTATCGTAACACTTTTGGTGGGGACAGGTCAATTTTCGTGAGCGGATGCCCGTGTTGTGCTCGGTTGTGCGGTTATTTCAGAACGTTAATGCTTTTCTCCGCAACGAGCACGAAATCTGATCCGTTAGACGGTTTCATGTAGAACCCTACGATGTAGCGGCCCGATGTCTTGAAATCATACGTATAGTCCTTGGTCCGGAACCAAAAGTTATCGCGCTGCTCTTTGATTTCATCCGTCTGGATCTCCTTGGACGTCCCGTCCGGGGCCGTGATGGACACCCGCACTGCAGAAATATTCGTGCGTAAATTATCAATTTGCGAGAACACGTTAAACTTCAGCTTCCCCGTCTTCTTCACATCGCCAAACACATTGTCATCCGCGAATAGAAACATATGGACATTGGGTTTATAATAATTCACCGTTTTGGTGCTGTCATTAAATTCAACTAAACCTTCGAGATTGCGTACGGGTACATAGGTTTTGCCGTCTATAATATATCCGCCGTCTTCCAGCTCGCGGCCGTTCAGCATCAGCTTCACCTTGGTGCTCGCGGCGTCGGCAAAGAGCAGGGAACCTCCCATAAGAGAGAATGCCACCACCAGTAATGCAACTCTTCTCCATTTCATGAATGTTGACCCTCCATTTGATTCCTGTTGATGTATAGTTATACTCGCTGGTTCCGGTCAAGTTGCGGTGTTGATGGGAAATGACGGCATTTTTTTATAGAGCGAGCCTAACCTTTTGTTTCGGCTGGAAATTGTGTACAGTTAAGAGGTGATCCATACTTGACCTAAGGGGGAATGCATGATGGCTTTACGACTACAAATGCTGGGGACGGGCGGAGCGTTTGCCAAAAAATATTTTAATAACAACGCGCTCCTCTATGCCGGTGACTTCACCCTGCTCATCGATTGCGGAATCACCGCCCCCCTGGCGCTGCACACGATCGGCAAGTCGGTGGAGGAGATCGATGCCGTGCTGATTACCCATATCCATGGCGATCATGTTGGAGGCTTGGAAGAGCTGGCTTTTCGCCGGAAATTTGGTTCTGGACGGAAACCGATCCTGTATATTGCTGAAAATTTGGTGGAGCCGCTATGGGAAAATACGCTGAAAGGCGGGTTAAGCCAAGACGGTGTAATCCACTCGCTAAACGACGTGTTTGACGTGCGTCTATTAAAGGAAAGCGAGCCTGCACAGCTTGCCCCTGAGTTAAAAGTGGAGCTCATCCGAACGCCGCATATCCCGGGTAAACCCAGCTATTCGCTTTATATCAATGATGAGATTTTTTACAGTGCGGATATGACGTTCGAGCCGGAGCTCTTAATGAGGCTTGTTCGTGAGCGGGGGTGCCGCCGAATTTTTCACGAGGTCCAACTTACCGGGAAAGGTGAAGTTCATACGACGCTGCAGGAGTTATTGTCCCTGCCAACCGAGATCCAAAGCCAAATCCTGCTGAAGCATTATAGCGATGATATGGAATCCTTCCGAGGCGCTACGGGGAACATGGACTTTCTGCGTCAGCACGAAGTCTATACGCTGTAACAAAACAACCCTGCGGGTATGCTTACCTGCAGGGTTCTTTTTCTAAATATAGGATATGGATCAACGTTATTCGAAGCTAGGCAAATTATCCAAGTTGTTGGACGGATCTCCATCAGCATCGCCGCGGATATACATCTCTCCGTCCCGTCCCTTAAACACGTTGACGCCGGCGATCGCACCTGCCTTCACTTCCTGCAGGGCTTGCTGGTAATCCAGCACGCGGCCGCTGGACGTCTTGAACGCGACCAAATCCCCGTCTCCGTTCTTCCGCACAGCAATAAACGTTTCTCTGGTATTCAGGGCCATCGGCTAGCTCATCTCCTCTTCAATAAGATTAGATCTAGCTTGCCCCAAAATCTCCAAACCTATGACCTTTACGATTTTAACGACTTAACCATCCGGACGTGCGGAATACCGGCGTCATCAAACGGTTCGGTCGAGATTGTCTCATAATCAAGTTTGGCATAGAACCCTTCGGCTTGGCATTGGGCATCCAGCACCGACTTCGTGAGTCCAAGCTCCCGCGCCAGTTCCTCCAAGGCGAGCAGCAGGATTTTGCCTACGCCTTTCGAGCGATACGGCGCACGTACGGCGATCCGCTGCATTTTAGCGGCATTGTCTTTAAAGTAAATCAATCTGCCTGTCGCAACATAGTCCCCTTCCAATTCGATCAGCACATGATGTACATCCGGGCCAATCTGGTCATACTCGTCAATTTCCAATTCAACGGGGACCTTCTGTTCCTCGACGAACACCTCTTTGCGGATGTCCAGGCACTTCTGTAATTGCTCCTCATTCTCGACATGAATAATTGTTGCAGCCGACACTTCGTTCCCCTCCCACCATTGATTGCTTGTCTATTGGATCATTTAAACTGCATCATTATACAAAAAAATCATTTTCATGTATAGTTGTCTCATGGACATCGATGGAAAGGAGCTGGCTTAGGGGTATGGTCATGGGCGTAACAATCGCCGCGGCGGTCGTCATCGCGGTATTGCTGATTGCCTCCATGTTTTACACGACGAAGAAGGGCTATTCCCGCAAATGGGACGAGGAAGAATAAGCGTTTTATTCCGTGGAATACACATCTTCTACAATCGTAGGCAAATAGACGCCGTCCGACACGGATGGCCCAAACGGCCAAGGAAAAGCGCCAGCCTGCCGGCTTAAAGTCTCCGCGCTTGGCGCCATCTGGCAGGCGCTGGTCAAGGCCAACAGCAGGATGGCCCCCGCTGCAGCAATCCAAAGGGATCGTGGCCGTTTCATCTCATTCTCCGGCGACGGGGTTTGATCGTTGTTGTTAGAATGGGTATGGTTATGGCCAATATGGCGATGATGGTGGTTCCAATGCATGTTCACTACTTCCTTCCTTAGGTGATGACTGTGCTGTTCTGTCTGATGTATGCGTGCCATGACTGGATCATTTATCGCAAGTAATGAGCGCATGAGCGTCTTGGATAAATGCAACGTTATGCCGTCATGTACCTTACCACTCGGACACGCGTTCCTTCTCCATTGTTGACAGGGGACAGACAGCTTATACTCTAGGAAAGTGTTGACAAGAACCCCGCCGCCTGATAAGATTATTTCTGTCTTCACTATAATTTTGATCTGCTAGCTCAGCTGGGAGAGCACCATCTTGACAGGGTGGGGGTCAGTGGTTCGAGCCCACTGCAGATCATTGAGAAAATCCCTTAAAGCGTATGGCTTTGGGGGATTTTTTATTTTCTCTTTGTAGTCAACGATGCCCTCTGGTACTTAGGTGATCCGAATCAAGTTTGAAGAGTGTTTAATTCCCCCTTCTTCCCCCATAGATCTCTTCTTCCATAAATCTGGAATTTTTTTAAGCATTGTATACTATTAGAGTATGATGGAGGGATTCTTTTGAAAAAAATCATTGATGTCATTATCCTTGTTGTTATTCTATTCCTAGCTGGTGGTTGCGGAACTGGGGCAAAGTACAACGACATCTCCCCCATTGCTAAGGATGTCAAGCAAACTCCCGGAACTTCACCAGGCTTATCCATAAGAGATGGTGTAGCCGTATGGGACCCAGGCTCAAAGTGTTGCGAATCTTTTGAAGATACCTTGCTTGAAGTGCCCTTTGAGGTTCCTATTCCACAAGTTCCTTTTCCGATTACCCATCAGTCTGCCGATATCGTCCCGGCTAACTTTGACTTGATCCAATTGACCTTTGCTAATGAAGAGCGAGGAGAGCAACTGATACTGGCTGTTTCAAATTCGCAGGTAAAGTCCAAACCGGATGGTAAAAAGGGGCCAAAATTAAGTGATGGCACACAAACCTGGATCCAAAGCACACCGAACTTAAGCGGGCTATATTGGAGAAATAATGGATTAACCTATGCATTAGCATCGAACAAGGTGGAAGATGGTGACTTTGTTCCTTTGTATAGTATTTCTGAACTCGTTCAGATTGCTAACTCTATTGTCCAACCTCCCCACCTCTAACGGACCGTACCGACCTTATTTGCTCATTTCCCGGAGATTTCCCGAGCTAACGGACTCAAGTGACCTTATTGAGCAAAAATACTCATCGATTCAACGCAACAGACCCGAATAAGGTCTCTGAGGTCCGTTAAAACGGGTAGGCTTGCGTCCGAACCCAAATAACGGCGCTGGTGTCCGTTAGCGCAACCGAGCTACCAGCATACGGCTACTGGCATACGGATGCCTGCATACGGCTGTCAAGCAACAACCCAACAGCGCCAACGACCAGCACTAAAACGACGGCCTAGCCGCCACCGGCTGGTCTCCTAACATCGCCACAAGCCCCCACAATCATAACCACCCGTCCAACGGGTGGTTTGCTCTTGGGGTATAACCCCTTGTTGCCAAACTGCGCCTAAAGACGCTAGCCTGACAATAAAATTGTTCAGGCTCAGTGTTTTTGTCACTTTCACTTACCAGTTAAACTGGTTTACTTTTTCTTGCTACCGTTTCTGCTAAATGGATCTTCATACTCTTTGACGCTCAGTTTATCGATTGCCTGGTCATGTGCTTCCTGCTCGCGGATATACTTTGCGACAGTGGCCTCATTCAAGCCCACTGTGCTTACGTAGTATC
>NZ_JADQ01000064.1:0-23548 GCF_000518465.1 Paenibacillus sp. J14
GCAAGCTGAGACTCCACAAAAATCTGAATGGCTTTACCGGTTGTAAGTTTGCGAGTGCGATGGTCGGCAAGCAGGCCGCGGTATTCTCCGACATTCAGCAAATTTAGGCATTTACAAATGACTGATTTTGAGTTATTGTTACCCATGCTATGGTCTCCTTCTGTTATGGAGTGGGTAACATGCCTACACCTTAACAATAGGAGATTTTTTTATGAGCAACCAGAAGAATACCAGTAATANCAACCATATTTAGGATATTTTACAAACAATTTTTCTGTAATTTCTCATGTCAGGTTTGGTGCAAGGCTAGTGCAAAAAACCTGCAAAAGTGCAGGCTTTTTGTTCGTTTAAAGCGAAATTGGCGAAATTGCGGATTTTCGAGAAAAATAACTGCACTTTTGCAGGCATTTGCTCAAAATAGCCATTTTGGCTCGAAAAAAGATGTACTTTTGCAGTTTTCTATAGCCGTTTCCGGCGGAAGAAAGCGACGAAGCCTGCAGCGGCTAGGAGCACCAGCAAGGAGATGCCGGTGATCAGCGCTTCGCTGCTGCTGCCAGCTTGTTGGCCATTTGGCCCGAAGCCGCGGCCGCCGCCCGGGAAATCGCCGCCGCGGAAGCCGCCCGCAGGGCGAGCTTCGCCCGCGCCGCCGGCGGCATCGCCAAGCTCACCGGCGTCGCCCGGGAACCCTTCCGGAGGCTGCATGCCATCCGGAAGGGCCGGCAGGCTGCCGGCCTCGCCTTCGGCGCCAGGCGCACCCGGTGCGCCCTGCGGCAACTGCGCCTGGGCGTCGCCGCTGGCGGCGCCGTCCGCCGCGGCGGCTGGCGCGCCCGCTTGCGTCGCTTGCGCCGGGTCGCCCATGGCGCCGTTACCGCCGGCTTGCGGCGGTTGCCCGCCTTGGCCGGCGGGAGCGCCATCGCCGCCCTGCGCGCTGCCCGCTGCGCCGTTGGTCGGCGTGCTTGGCTCCGCGACTGCGCCGGCTTGGGTCTCGCTCTGGCCTTGCGCTGCAGTGCGGCCCGTACGCCCGCCGCCGAAGCCGCCGCCCATGCCGCCAAAGCCGCCGCCGCTGCCCGATCCATCGCCGGACGAGGCGATGGTACCGTCGAGCTGCTGCTGGATATTCTCGATCTGACTAGCATTGGTACTGATCAGTTGGGGCACAGCTTGCTCGTATTCTTCATAGGTGTAAAAGGCCGTTGGATCGGCTTTTACATAAGACGAGATCATTTCCGACAACTCCGTGACGCGGGCGGAGAATTTGTCATTCTCCAGGAAGTTGTCGATCGCTGACTGAAGGATATCATGGTACTGGACCTTATATTCATCTACTGCCAGCAGCTTGGCCACCAGCGGCCGATCTGCTACGGCGCCTTGCGTTGGTTCGTCGATCAGCAGATTGCTCCGACCCGAACTACCGCCGCCTGGAGCCGCCGCACCGCCTTGAGCGTCCGCGCCAGCGCCAGCTTGCGGCTGCCCGCGGGCAGCACCAGCGTCATCGCCACCGGTTGCACCGTCTTGCGCACCGCCATCGGCCGCCCCGGTCGCACCGGCTGCACCGCCAGCGCCATCCGCTCCGCCGCCTGCGCCGCCGTTCGCGCCGCGGCCGAATCCGCCGCCGCCCCGGCCCATACCGCCAAAGGCCATGTTGTAATCCCAAGGCAGGATGGAGAAGACGCCGTCGTCCTCGTACAAATAATAGTTCTGCTTATTGGCGCCGATGTAGCTGTCCATATTGTTCGTGAGCGTGTTTAGCGCAATGTAGCCCAGCGCGTCCGGCACATTGATGTATTTTTCATAGTTGCTGCCGTTATTCAGTTCATCCAGCATCTTGATCAGGATATCGCCGTTCGACGACTTCGACTTCTGCACCAATCCGGTATACGCCGACAGATCATCGCCCAACCAGGTCAAATCGCTGCCGCTGCCGGTCATTTCCCCTTTGTACAACGCCCCGTAGGCATTGCCAAAGTTACGCTCCAGATAGGCGTCGCCGATTTGCTCCACCGCCAGGTAGAACCCCCAGAGCTCGCCGTTAATATAGACGTTCACGTAAGAGTGCTTTGGCGTTGGCAAGCCCATCTGCTCGGATAGCTCATAGGTCAGAAACTCCCGCATGTACGTAGCGTCACTGTAGTTGTTGTTCAGGTTGATTTTTTGAATACCTTCCAAGGTTTGATTCACATATTCGTCAAAAGACAACTTAAAGCTGTACCGATCGGAATCGCTCATTTGCACCACGCTGCGCAAGCTCAAATTGCCTTTGGTACGGATGCCGACATTGTCAAAATGGTGACCGTTGTAATCCACCGACGCGGTTTTGAATTCCTCGGCGCTGGCATTGTCCAGCATGTCTTGGAAATCCGCCTCGTCGATGGTGATTTTCACGTCAACCACCCGGTCCTTGGGGAACACCTCTTCATCCAGCTTTTTCTCCTCCGCAGAGACCGTTCGCTTCCCGGCAGCCCCCGTCTGACTGTTCGTCACGGAGGATCCCCCGGAATTCATGGTGGCCTCGCAGGCAATCAGGCCAACCAACAGCAGCCCGACGCACGTCCACAGCAAAAGCCGGGTCCCTTTGCGCATCATTCTCTTCCACCTCCGGGTTCCGTTAAGACACGTAGTCGCCGTTATAGCTGATCAACACGGCATTTTTGACGCCGCCCAGCGCGGTAATTTGGTTCACAAAATTGCCTTCCTGATCGCGCAAGCGAACCTCTAGCGTCATTTCAATGTTGCCTGCGGTTACGGTTTTTTGCTTCACGTTGTAGCGTTTGACCAGCTGCCCGATTTGCGAATGAACGAGCTTCTCGCTCTCATCGCTCTCACAGTTCACAACCAGCAGATAAGGGGTTTCCAAGGAACTGCTCTTGATGAACAGGAACAGGATGAGGCCAATCACCGCCGAACCGATGGCGGCCAGCGCATAAAACCCGGCGCCTGCGACGATCCCGGCTGCGGCTGCCCAGAACAGGAAGATCAGATCGGTTGGATCCTTGATCGGCGTACGGAAGCGGACGATCGACAGGGCACCAACCATACCGAGGGACAGCACCAGGTTGGAGTTAACGGCGATAATCACCATCGCAGTGACCATTGTCATGCCGATGAGCGAGACGTTAAAGCTCTTCGAGTACAGCACCCCGCTGAATACCCGTTTGTACAAAATGTAAATGAACAGTCCGATCAGGAACGAAACGCCTAACGTAATGATGATTTTGCTGATGCTGATGTCTGAAGTGAAATTGTCGAGAATGGAATTTTTCACGATATCGCTAAAATTCGTTGTTGTCGTTGCAGTATTTGTTGCATTCATCAATCAATAATCCTCCCATGCGTTGGTCTTCAAATATTTGCGGCAAATGACGTATTTGGATGCCGATTGCTGTCTGAGCCCCTCTAACTGCAGAGCGGCCTGCAGATATTCCGGAATGTACTCGTCGTATTTGACCTCGAGAATGATGAGCTTGTCATCGTTGGCCGAAACGGGCCGTAAATCCGGGTCAAACAAATTGACGGCATGGAGTCCGGTCCGCAGCTCCTTATCAAACGTGATCCGCACATTGCCGTTCGGGCAAACAAACGGTTCGCGGACATAATCGACGATCACCTGCGGCGCCAAGAGTCGCTGCTTCATCTCAAGGTAAAGCTCATACAACAGCGGCTTTTCCGGCACGTTCAGCACTTCAATATTTCCGGCCAGGATGGCATCCACCGTCTCCCGGGTCAACCGTTCTTTGAGCTTGGCGATATAGTCGCCTTTTTTGATTTTTTTCTCAAACTGAATCAGGTCGTCCCGCCCGTTATAAATGCGAATCCGGTATTTACGGCGGTCACGGATGCCCCCCAATTTGTCGTGCAAGGCGGAGTTGTCGATGTCGTCGAAATACAGGCTGCGAATATGGTATTCACCGTCCTGTCCCGCATGTTCGTCATGGCGGGCTAATCCCCGTAACCGTTGCCGAAGGATATAATACTGGTGGCGGTTGATCATAAATTTCAGCTCGTGGCGATACTTCAGTTTCTGGTTCAAGTTCAAGTTGCACCTCTTTTCTCGGGAACCTTATGTGTGATGTCATTTATCCTATCAAGGCTCCCTGATTGTCCACTTAACGCAAACTGAAAATCAACTGAAAGTTTTAACACTGCGTTGACAAATGTGAAATCCTGTAAGTCGGAAAGTTGACAGGGGGCTCCCCCGCGCATTATCTTGAGGGAAATTCACGAAGGAGTTTTTTTATATGAAAGGTCGGAGTCAGATGGTTTGGCTGGGGATAGTGGTAGTTGTGTTGCTGCTTGGCATCGTCGTCTTTGGCTGGCAAAAAAAACAACAGGCTGGCGTATCCGCCGTCCCGAAACCCCAATCGATCGTGATGACGATCGGCGGGGATGCGCGGACGACGATGGCGTTCACCTGGCAGACTGAAGGGGCGTCCGGGGAGCCTGGGATTTTGCAGATCGCGGAGGGGGCGGAGCCCGATCCTTCCTGGAACGAGGCAGAGGTGCTCAGCTTCAAAGCGAAGGCGTCCGTGATGGAGGACGGGGGCAAAGGGCAGACAGTGTACAAGGTGTTAGCCGCCGGCCTTCGTCCGGGAACGACGTATGTCTACCGCGTGGGAAATGGACAGGAAGACGGCTGGAGCGAGCCGGTCAGCTTTGTGACAGAACCTGAGGAACCTCAGGCGTTTACCTTCATTAACGTCACGGATTCGCAAGGCGAGAAGGCTGCGGATTTCCGGCCTTGGGCGCGCACGTTGGACAAAGCGTTTCAAGCATTCCCGGAAGCCCGCTTCATCGTGCACAACGGGGATATGACAGAGAATCCGGACGATGCGCAGGGCTGGAAATGGCTGTTTGGACAAGCCGCCCAATGGCTTACCCGCGTGCCGCTGATGCCGGTGGCGGGCAATCATGATGAAATTTCCGGGGACGCTTCGGCGTTTACGTCGCATTTTCTTGTGCCGGAGAATGGGGCGGAGGGAGCTACGCCGGGGACTACGTATTCTTTTGATTATGGATTTGCTCATATCGTTGTGCTCAATACGGAGTCCAAAATCAAAAGGCAGACGGAATGGCTCAGAGAGGATTTGCGCAAGAACACCAAGCCTTGGACAATCGTGGCGATTCATCGGCCTGCTTACGGTGGAAATCAGTACGACAAAATCGAGGATTGGATTCCGGTGTTCGATGAGTTTGGCGTGGATCTGGTGCTGCAGGGGCACAACCATGAATATTCCCGCTCCTATCCGATCAGGGATGGACAAATCGCCCAAGACGGCAAAGGGACCGTCTATGTCGTCACCAACACCTCCGGTCCCAAATTTAACGATTTAAAAAAAGATAAGTTCTACCATGCCGTACACACCCAACCCAACAAGCAGACGTTTGCCGGGATCACCGTAAGCGAGCACACCTTGGTGTACATCGCGTATACCGTGAACGGCCGCAGGTTGGATGAGTTTACCTTGGAGCGGTAAAGGGTGAGCCCTCGACTTACGTGCACAATAACTGAGTGGCTATTGGTAAAGGATCAGTTTTAGTACCGGAAGAGCTTGACGATCAGGAGGAGGGAGCATATTATGGATTTAAACAATCCTTTTCTTGGAAACTTTAGGAGTAGGTACCGATAATTCTTTTATTTAAGGTGACTGTTCACTTGATTATCGTTGACTTTAGAGAAGCTAATCACTCCCTTCAAGTTTGATTAAATAAAAAAATTTGTTTTTAAGATCATCGGCATTTAGCTGTAAGAGATTACACAGATGAGGATCGAAACGAAAATATTAGTGGAAATTAAGAATTTGTTAGTAAGTTTAATTAGGATAAATTTTAATTTTCAAAGTAGTAGTAAAAAATCTGAAACTGGCTCCTGCTGTAAAACAGAAGGAGCCAGTTCATAGAGTATCCTAAAGTTTGAAGAATGATTGGAGTTTTAATGTACTAAAATGAAAAGTTTATATGGAGAAGATGAGGTGATGTTCTATGAAACGTTATAAATACATTGCAATTGGAATAATTTTAATTTTATTAGTTGCCGGTACATTGATTTTTTTAAACCATTCAAAAAATACTACATTTAACGAGATTGTGATGAAAGATATAAATACTGATGAAATAAGCTCATTACAAGTCATTAGTCGATTATATAACTCTGCAGATGAAGATGAACGATCTATAACTGACAAAAATGAAATCAATAAAATTGTAGATTATTTTTCACAGCTTGAGCTAAAGAGAACGAATTTATCAAATATTAGTTACACAGAGTCCTACTGGATAACTATAAAAGTCAACAGGGAGCTAGCGTTTGGTTTAATCCTTTATGATAACCATTACATCAATATTTTTGAGTATAACAGGGGCAGATCTTCATATTACAAAATAACAAGCAAGGTTGATCCAACGGTCGTTATTCAGGAATTATTTAAAAAGTAAGTTTTCCGGAGTATAAAAAAAGCAACCCTTCTACTAAAAAAAGGTTGCTTTTTTTGATAAATATTATAGAATTTGCCATCCCCCACTTTTTGAATGAACTCGAGTTACTACGCCGTTACCTGTGATGAAACGAACGCCAGCCGTTTCGTACTCAATAAAAGGAAAGTTAACTTCCAGTAAATCAAAGTTTGGATTATCAACCAAAAAGTCTTCGAGGTATCCTAAATGCCAATATCCATCGTATACCATCTCTTTAAGAATCTCTTTTTCATTTGGAATAAGATCGGTTACAATGCCGAGAACGGCAGTTGCTAAGCCTACTGCTGTACTTTTAAGAAATACAAGTCCTAAGATAGTAGCTGATGCACTCAACGCATCTGCTAAAGTGCTAGAATCGGTAGGACTAACAATACCCTTGTCATAAATTTCCCTTTGCGCTCTTTCAGTTTTTCTTACACCGTCCAAACTTAAAATAACTTTAGCTGCATACTCCTTTGTAAATGCCATAGACTAAACATTTCCTCTTCTGATTTGTCGAGAGCTAGGTACCTATTGCTTCTCAACTATAAGGGACTTTCATAGCTTCTTAAAAATATCCCTCACATCTCTTAAATTATGAAACTGTGAAAGAAATGATTGGACTATTTCATTGGGCAATAATATTGATTTTGAGAACTAGATATAGAATAGTAATTAAACCGAATGTCATAGGGGAAATAGTTATGGAGGATCCCTTCAAAACAGCATAAAAAACCTCCCAAATAGAATGTACTACATCCTATTTGGGAGGTTTTAGCCGGATTTACAGCCCCAGCAGAGCTACACCGTAACCTTGCTTTCCCGAGCCAGCGACCCGGCGAGTTCGGTACGCTTGTGCCGCTCGGGCTCCGCCGCCCCGCACAGGGCGGCGCATTCGCGGAAAGCGAAATGCTTGCAGCCGCGGCACTTGTCGTTATTGATTTGGCTTAAGGCGTAGGTGAGGGCTTCCCCGGTGCTTTCAAAAAAATGCTCTTCGCCAATCATGGCATAGCAACCGGCTTTGTCCATCAGCTTGCGCGGCTGCGCACGAAGGCCGGATACGAGGACGGTGATGCCGGCTTGTTGCAGCCGCTTGATCAGGGCGGCAAAATTCGCTTCGCCGGTCGTATCCATAAACGGTACCTTGCCCATTCGGATCAACACCACTCGCAGCAGTCCGCCTTCAATTTGCGAGACAAACCGATCAAACGCTTGCGAAGCGCCAAAGAACAACGGTCCGTCGATGGTGAAAATGGAAACTTGCGGGCAATCATGATCCTTGGACACGATATGCGCCCGTACCTTCTCCTTGCCGGAGGCCCAATCGGGCAGCACCTTGTCAACGGTGAGCAGGTCACTCATCCGTTTGACGAACAGCAGAACAGCCAGCACCAATCCCACCTCGACAGCTATGGTCAACGTCGTAAATACGGTCAGCAGGAACGTAACGATCAGTACGAGCGTATCGCTGGTCCGTGTCTTCAGCATGTGGACAAACGCTTTGCGCTCGCTCATGTTCCAGGCGACGACCATCAGGATCGGGGCCATGCTGGCCAGCGGGATGTTGGATGCATATGGCGCAAACAACGCGACGATCAGCAGCACAACGACGCCATGAATGATGCCGGAAAAAGGAGACACTGCTCCGTTCTTGATATTCGTCGCCGTGCGGGCGATCGCCCCGGTCGCTGGAATGCCGCCGAACAGCGGAGCGGCCATGTTGGCGAGACCTTGCCCGATCAGCTCGCGGTTGCTGTCGTGACGGGTGCCGGTCATGCTGTCCGCTACAACGGCAGAGAGCAGCGATTCGATGCCGCCAAGCAAGGCGATGATCAGCGCTGGCTGGAGCATCGGTACGATGTTGTCCCAGGACAAGGCCAGCGGGTGGAAATCCGGCAAGCCGCGGGGAATCGCCCCGTAAGCGGAGCCGATGGTCGTCACCCGGTCGGGGAACAGCCACGTCGCAGCTAACGTAGACACGAGGATGCCAACCAGCGATCCGGGGATTTTCGGGAGAAACTTGGGCGTCAGCAGCAGGGCTGCCAGGCAGATACCTGCAGTCAGGAAGCTGTAGAAGTTAAACGTATGAAGCTGCAGGAAGATTTCCTTAATATTTTCATGAAAATATTCATGCCGCTTCATCCCGGTCAAACCAAGGAAATTCCCGATTTGCCCACTGAAGATCGTCACCGCAATGCCGGCGGTAAACCCAATCGTGACCGGCCTCGGGATGAATTTGATCAGCGTTCCGAGCCGCAGCAGGCCCATCAACACCAGCATGATCCCGGCCAGAAAGCCGGCGATCAGGAGATTCTCATAGCCGTATTGCAGCACAATTGCGAGCAGAATCGGAATAAACGCCCCGGTAGGGCCGCCGATTTGGAATCGGGATCCGCCTAACAGCGAAATCAAGATCCCGGCGACGATCGTTGTATACAGCCCATACTCCGGCTCGACGCCGGACGCGATTGCAAAAGCCATCCCAAGCGGGAGGGCCACGATGCCAACAATACACCCCGATATCAAATCTTTGCGCAGCGTTGTCGCATTAACATTGGTGAACCTTCCACTCCACTTCATCCGTTAAACCCTTCTTTTCTTAAAAATCTGCATTTCATAGAGCAAGTACTTTCCCACAAACAAAAAAGACCCCCGCAGCCCGACGGGGAAACTTGAGGATCCTTATTTTTGTTTTCGGATCCCGCGCAGTAAGGAAATGGATTCGACCAAGTGATTGTCGAAAATTTGCCGGGCTACCGCGAGCAAATCTTTCAGCAGTGGATCTCGAAGCGAGTAAACAACCGTCGTGCCTTCCTTGACGGTATTGACCAGATTTTTGGCCCGAAGAACGGCTAATTGTTGGGATACGGCTGACCCTTCCGATCCAAGGATCGATTGCAGCTCGTTGACATTCCGTTCGCCTTCGCTCAGCACCTCCAGAATACGAATTCGCATCGGATGGGCGAGAGCTTTGAAGAATTCCGCTTTAAATTGTTGCAAGTTCGCGTCCATCGATTAAACTCCTTAAAATCATAAATTTCATATCTCTGAATCTTTGCATATTTGATATCTTATCATAGCCTCGGCAGAGTGTATAGAGAAATAGTCTGACTTAAAATTGAAAATTTCGCGAGAGCTCAGGGGGATAGGAGGGCACAGGGACTGGGTTTTTCCATTTGAGCTTTGACAGACAAATATGCTATACTTAATAATGATAATCATTATCATTAAATGGCGAGGAGAACTTCAACGGGTTAAACCTAGTTATCTTAGTTAATCTAGTTCATCCGTTTCATTAGGTTCTGCCCTCCGTCATCTTACTATAGAGAGACTCCGATTAGGGGAGTGGAGAGTGAGGAATCGGGATAACATGGAACACTTATTGGAAGTGAAGGATTTGGCCATCTCGTTTCATACCCGGGAGGGGGAAGTGCAGGCCATTCGCGGCGTGAACTTCTACGTCGACAAAGGGGAAACGCTGGCCATCGTAGGCGAATCGGGCTCGGGCAAAAGCGTCACGTCTCAGGCCATCATGCAACTGATTCCCCGGCCGCAGGGCGTATATAAACGCGGGGAGATTTGGTTTGACGGGCAAGAGCTGACCAGCAAAACGGAGAAACAGATGCAACGGATTCGCGGCAAGGAGATCGGGATGATCTTTCAGGATCCGATGACCTCGCTCAACCCAACCATGAAGGTAGGGAAGCAGATCACCGAGGTGCTTCATACCCATGAGCATATGTCCAAAGAAGCCGCGTACCAGCGGGCCGTGGAGCTGCTGGGTCTGGTTGGGATCAAGTCGCCCGAGCGGCGCTTTCACCAATACCCGCACGAGTTCAGCGGCGGGATGCGGCAGCGGGTCATGATCGCTATCGCGCTGGCGGCCAACCCGAAGCTGCTGATCGCCGATGAGCCAACCACGGCGCTGGACGTTACGATTCAGGCGCAGATTCTGGAGCTCATGAAAGAGCTGCAGCGGAAGATCGGCACGGCCATTATTTTTATTACACACGACCTTGGCGTCGTAGCTAAAATGGCCGACCGCGTCGCGGTGATGTACGCCGGGCAGATCGTGGAGACGGGGACGGCGGAGGAAATTTTCTATGACCCGCGCCATCCGTATACGTGGGGACTGCTGGCCTCGATGCCAAGTCTCGATGGACATGGCGGCGGGAAGCTGGCGGCGATCCCCGGCACGCCGCCGGACTTGATCCGTCCACCGCAAGGGGACGCGTTTGCACTGCGGAGCTCGTACGCGATGAAGATCGACTTCGAGCAGGAGCCGCCGCTGTATCGGGTATCCGATACCCATGCGGTGAAGTCGTGGCTGCTGCATCCGCAGGCGCCGCAGGTTATGCCGCCTGAAGCGGTGAGCCGGAAGCGCCGCTGGTTGCCAGGAACCTATGAGGTACCTGTGCTTGCGGAAGCGTAAGCGAGAAGAGAAGTGATATTTTTTTCCATAGGGAGGAACCGGAATGTTTGTTATGACAAGGACCATGGTCATTGAGAAGGGCAACAGCGACAAGGTGATTGCTAGATTTAGCCAAGAGGGCGCCATCGACCAGATGGAGGGCTTGGTGGACATCAGCGTGATGGTGAATCGAAAGAGCCAAGAGCAGGAGGAAGTGGTGGTCGTGATCCGATGGGAGTCGCAGGAAGCATGGAAGAACTGGGAAAAAAGCGACGCACACATCCAAGGCCATAAAAATAACCGCGGAAAGCAGCCGCCTTCTTACATCCTCAGCACGACGGTGAACCTGTACGATGCCCAGGTCGTGAAGAAGGGCAAAGCCTTTTTGAACGGCGTATGACGTGTTAAACTGGAACCATGATTCATAGACGAGATTGCTAGATTGGGTTTTTCGCAATTCTCGATTACATCAAGGCAAGGAGATTATCATGAAGCTGGTTTCATGGAACGTCAACGGACTGCGCGCCTGCGTGGGCAAGGGATTTTTGGACTATTTCAAAGAGGCGGATGCGGACATCTTCTGCCTTCAAGAGACGAAGCTGCAGGAAGGGCAGATCGAGCTGGACCTTGGCAGCGAATACGAGCAGTATTGGAACTATGCGGAGAAAAAAGGCTACTCCGGCACCGCTGTCTTCACGCGCATCAAACCTTTGTCCGTGCGTTATGGCATGGAGGAGGATTATGAGCCGGAGGGGCGGATTATCACGCTGGAATTCGAGCAATTTTATCTTGTTACCGTGTATACGCCGAATGCGAAACGCGACCTCTCCCGTTTGGATTACCGGATGGAGTGGGAGGACCGGTTCCGCACTTACCTTACGGGCCTGGATGCGGTCAAACCGGTCATCGTTTGCGGCGACCTGAACGTCGCCCACAATCCCATAGATATCAAGAACGCCAAGTCCAATGAAGGCAACTCCGGTTATACGCTGGAAGAGCGCGGCAAAATGACCGAGCTGCTGGCCTCCGGGTTTATCGATACGTTCCGGCATTTCTACCCGGACTGCGAAGGCGTGTACAGCTGGTGGTCATATATGCCGAAAATTCGCGAGCGGAACATCGGCTGGCGGATCGACTACTTCCTCGCTTCCTCCCGGCTTGCGCCGAAGTTGCAGGATGCAGGCATCGACTGCCACATCTTGGGCAGTGATCATTGCCCAGTGTCGTTGACGGTAGAATGGTGATCGCTCACTAAAATAAAACAAAGAACGCCCTAATCTCGTACAAGCTGCGATAGAGGGGCGTTCTTTTGTTATGGAGAGACGTCACGCTCGGAACCGGAGACTGCCTTTTATTTCACTCCGTTCACTTCGGATGTGGTCCACTGAAATTGAGTGATTTTGGAATCCGTATATTTGGTTGAAGAAGAACCATCGTAATTTTGCCAGGCATTGGTCTTGAATTTGGCAAGTTCAGCTTGTTTAGCTGGCTCATTGGCGTTCTCGTAATAGTAGTATCCACATAACTTTTTCCCGGGCATGACAGCAATTGCGGATTTTGCTATAGATTCCATATGAGCACGGAGTTCAGATCTAACATCTAGAATTATCTTTTCTCGCTGTGCAGATGGGTTATCGGCTACGTCTTTTAAATTTCCGTAGAATTTCGGATCATATTTAACTTTGATACAATAATCGTAAGGGTGCAGATCGGAGTTGTTCTCCTCAATTGAAAAATAAAGGATAGTTTCACCCAGAGAAGTCGTTAATTTTGAGAAATGATTTGATAAATATTCCTCTAATTCTTTGCCAGTTAAAGCTGTCGTTGATGGGGGGCTCATTGGGGTCTGTGAGGGATCATTCGTCTTTCGTTGATTCATGGTAATTGTGTTGGTCGCAGAGTTATAGTACAGATCGACGTCCTCAAGGTGTTCCGATATCACCCTAAGCGGAACGTATGTTGTTCCATTGATCACTTTAAGATCTGCATGGATTACATTGCCGTTAATAATCAGTGTAGCGGCGGGTGCAGAAGCATATGCAGGAATAGACACAAGCATAAGAACCGTTGTGAGAATCGCTGAAATTAGAAATTTCTTTTTCATACTGCCTCCTAATTTTCACCGTGTTTTGTAACAACAGTTTATCAAGAAAAGGGGAGTACTTCCATATCATCCAGCGCTAAATCGCCGACAATCCATGACAGGAATCCAACAAAAAATGAGTGATTACTCACTTGACTATTTACTCGGCGAGGAGTATATTTGAACCATCAAGAAAATGTGAGTAAGTACTCACGTCAACAACCTGTCCCATAGAGGAGTGGTGCAGATGTCTAATCAAGAAGTTTGTATTCGAACTCAAGGAGTGACCCGCAAGTTCAACGATAAAGAGGTGCTGCACGGGATCAGCCTGGAGGTGCGGCGCAATGAGATTTTTGGACTGCTGGGGCCGTCGGGCTCTGGCAAGACAACGTTCGTGAAAATGATCGCCGGCATCGACGAAGCGACCAGCGGCGAGGTTGAGGTGCTGGGCATCCGAATGCCAAAGATCAGCATGATGAACCGCATCGGCTATATGGCTCAATCTGACGCGATGTACAACGAGCTTACGGCAAAGGAGAACCTAGAGTTTTTTGGGGCGTTATTTGGGTTAAAAGGTGTGAAAATGAAGCGGCGAATCGAAGAAGTTATGGCGCTTGTCAATTTGACGGATCATTTGAAACGTCCGGTCAGCGCTTACTCCGGCGGGATGAAACGCCGATTGTCGCTGGCGATCGCGCTTATGCATGAGCCTGAGGTGCTCATTCTCGACGAGCCTACCGTCGGGATCGACCCGGTGCTGCGCAAGTCCATTTGGGACGAATTCGAACACCTGAGCCAAAAAGGCACGACGATTCTCGTCACCACCCACGTCATGGACGAAGCCGACAAATGTCATCGGCTAGGGATGGTAAGGGACGGTAATTTGATCGCCGTAGGTACGCCGGAGGCGCTGAAACAGGAGACTGGCAGCGCGACGATTGAGGAAGCCTTTTTGCATTACGGAGGTGTTCGTGCATGAGAATCCGGGCTGTGATTGTCCGTATCGTCCGTCAGTTTATCCATGACAAAAGAACGCTGGCGTTGTTGGTCGTCGCTCCGCTTCTGGTCTTATCCTTAATGTATCTTGTGTTTAATGGAGACACCTACCAACCGAAGATTGGTACCGTGCAGCTGCCTGCTGCGATTACGGAGAAATTAACCGCTGCTGATGCGGAAGTCACCACCTACGATACCGTTGAAGCGGCCGAGGCGGCCTTGGCTGATCAAGAGATCGATGCGTTTATTCGCTTAGATCAGGGGGCGGCGCAGGTAAAGCTGGAAGGCAGCGATCCATCCAAAAACCGGGCCGTCATGCTGCTCATGCAAAAAACGCTTCAGGGGCAAGCAACTCCAGCCGGAATAACGCAAAATCCGAATGGGAACGCCGCTGCGCCGGAGTTCGAATATTTGCACGGATCTGCAGACATGTCGAGCTTCGACAGCTTTAGTCCAGTGTTAATCGGATTGTTTGCTTTCTTCTTCGTATTCCTGATCGCGGGCGTGTCTTTCCTGCGCGAACGAACAAGCGGCACGCTGGAACGGTTGCTCGCCACGCCGCTGCGCCGATGGGAAATCGTTGTCGGTTATATGGCCGGGTTCGGGATCTTCACCAGTCTGCAGGCGGTGTTGATCGCCGGGTTTACGGTGTATGCGCTTGGCAGCTTGATGGTGGGCTCCTTTGGTTACGTGCTGCTTATCATGCTGCTGCTGTCTCTCACGGCTCTGAGCTTCGGCACCTTGCTGTCGGCGTTCGCTAACACAGAGTTCCAGATGATTCAGTTCATTCCGATTGTCATCGTGCCGCAGGTGTTTTTCTCCGGATTGTTTGACCTGGAGAGCATTTCGCCTTGGCTGCGCTGGATTACCCATATCACACCGCTGAAATACGGGGCGGATGCGCTGCGCGGCATCATGATCCGCGGCGAAGGCTGGAGCGGAATCGCGCTGGATGTGTATGTGCTGGCTGGCTTGTCCTTCGTCTTTATGCTCGCTAATGTCCTCGCGTTGCGCAAGCACCGCAAAATATAGTACGCTGAACAAAGAAGCCTACGATACGAAGGGAAAGGAGAGAGGCCTCTATGTCGGAGAAGAAAGAGCAGTGGCTGGAGGACTTGATCCGGTTGACGGAAGAAGATACGGAGAAGAAGACGGAGAAGCAGATCAAAATTTTGGAGGCGGCGACGGAGATTTTTGCCGAGAAAGGGTATGCCGCCACATCCACCAGTGAAATCGCGCAAAAGGCCGGGGTAGCTGAGGGAACGATTTTCCGCCACTATAAGACGAAGAAAGATCTGCTGCTGTCTATCGCCGGACCAATTGTGATCAAGCTGGTTGCGCCGTTTCTGCTGCGGGATTTTGCCAAAATGATCGAGATGCCCTATGAGCGGGCGGAGGACTTTTTTCGCGCGCTGGCGAAGGATCGTTTCAAGTTTGTTCGGGAGAATATGCGGATTATCAAAATACTGATCCAGGAGGTCCCGTTTCAGCCGGAGCTGCTGGAGCAGGTGAAGAGTTTGGCCTCCGAGATCGTCTTTCAGCGGATCAAGCGAGTTGTTCTGCATTTTCAGGAAAAGGGGCAGCTTGTTGAAGCGCCGCCATGGCGGATCGTCAGAACCGGTGCCAGCGTCATGATTGGGATGATTCTGGTTCATGTACTCCTCGTGCCGGATTTTTCGATCGATGAAGACGAAGAAATTGAACACACGGTGGACTTGTTGATGTATGGGATTGCGGGTCGTCCCCGTTAAATCGAATTGAACCCGTTTCAGGCTTAACCTGGGACGGGTTTTCTGATTTTGTGGCGGTTTTGTAAGACTTTCGTAAGACTTTTCTAACACATTCGCAAGCGGTTGGTTCTTAGATGGTTAGCATTTTTCGCTAAGATGATGGACGAACAAAGCTAAAAATAACGAAAGGAAGAAATATTATGAAAAAAATCGGATTGATTCTTATGCTGGGGGGCCATGCTGACGTTAGCCGCTTGCGGTGCCAAAAACAATGACATGAACAAAGGGAACATGACGGGGCCAACGCCTCCACCGAGATGAACAATTCTTCCGGCAGTAACGAAATGGGGCAAGAGATGATGGGCGAAGAGATGAAAGATGGCGAAATGGGTCAGGACATGATGGGCAATGAGATGAAGGACAACGAAATGATGGTCATCCCGATTTACTGGTGCTCGATCTTTCGGCGTTGTTGAATCGGAGACGAGGGGCAGTACGTTTTGGTTCACGGTGCTTGAGGCGAATGATGGCAGGCGTTCTGAGAATATACAACAAAAATAAGGAGGAGGGGAGGTATGAAGGGAATGCTGGAGCGCCTGCGCAAAGGGTATGGCAAGAAACTCGTCGCCTTGCATACCTGGAACGGCTGGATCGTCGTGATCCTTGCGCTGACGGGGCTGCTGCTGGTTGGCGGGTTTTGGCGCGGTTTGCTGGGTGAGGGCCGGGTTTGGCTCAAATGGCTGCATATCGCGGTAGGCGTTGCTTCGATCCTCCCGGTCATTTATTACTTGCTGTTAGCGGGGAAGCATTGGAAGCAGCTGCAGCAGAAGCCCTGGCAGCGGTTTAACGTTCTCGTGGTCCTAGCTTTACTGCTGGGCTGGTTTGGCTCGGGCGTGCTGCTGTGGCAGTTCAAGGCGGTGGGTCCGAGAGTGTCCAATACGGCACTGACCGTGCACGATTTATTAACCTGGATCGGTTTGCCGTACATCATTTACCACTCCTTAACCCGGACCAAATGGTTGAAGGAACCGGCCCGACGGTCGATTAAACCCGAGGCTCGCCCAGTTGGCGGCGGGGCGCAGGGACATTTTCGGGTATATACGGTCACGGACATTCCGTCTTTCTCCAACGAGAACTGGCCGTTTACGATCGACGGTCTGGTGAACAACAAGTTCAAATGAAGCTGGGAGGACTTCCTCAAGCTGAAGCGGAAGGTGCAGGTGAGTGATTTTCACTGTGTGACGGGCTGGTCGGTGTACAATAATACTTGGGAAGGCATCCCGCTGCGGGAGCCGCTCCAAAAAGCCGGCGTAAAGCCAAACGCCAAAACGGTGAAGTTCTATTCGGGGGACGGCGTCTACACCGATACCCTCACCTTGGATCAGGCGAATATGGACGATTGTATGGTCGCGGTGATGCACGACGGCAAGCCGATACCGAGCGACTTGGGTGGTCCGGTAAGACTGATCGTGCCGAAAATGTACGCCTACAGGTCGGTGAAGTGGCTGAACCGCATCGAGCTCATCGAAGGCGAGCATGTCGGATATTGGGAGCAGTGCGGCTACTCCAACGATGCGTGGGTAGGAATGAGCTGATCGCTCGTATAGTAAAAGAAGAAGCCGGATACTCCATTTAAGGGGTTCCGGCTATTATTGATGGTGTCTATCCGCTCCCTTCTTTTTGAGGATTATCCCGTTGCATCAGATAGGTAGTGTAATCCAAAACCGACGATCCCCACCAGGTCCCTTTCCACTGCAAGGCTCCCCCAGTGAACTTCCACTTCCACTCGATACTTCCACTCAATCCCCAGTTCTGAACGAAAGGGATAATCGTGCAAAGAGGTGTGAAGAAGATACTAGCCGCCCTATTATTGACAATGATAATCATTATCAATTATACTTCGGTTATCAAGTCATGTACTTGGAAGGAGTTGGGGAGGGAATGAGCAATATCATCATCGTCTATGCCAGCTTGACCGGGAATACGGAGGAAATGGCTGAACTAATCGCTGAAGGGATTCGCGGAACCGGAGCGGCTGTGGATCTGAAGATGGTGGAGGATTGCAACGCCATACGCTTGTTGGAATATGATGCCTGCCTGTTGGGTGCTTATACATGGGGAGACGGGGAGCTTCCCGACGAATTTGCCGATTTCGTGGATGAAATGAAGGAGCTGAATTTGGCGGGATTCCGGGCTGCCGTATTTGGCAGCGGAGATACTTCCTACCGTCTGTATTGCGCCGCCGTAGATGAATTAGAGCAGCGGCTTCGGGAAAACGGGGCGGTCATCGTCCAACCGCCGCTCAAGGTGGAATACGGCCCAAGTCCGGAGGAGAAGGTATTGTGCCGGGAGTTCGGGGCCAATTTCGCACAACGCATAGGAGCGCTGAATCAGCCATGACCAAGCAGCTTGCGGATTATGTGCTCGAAAAATGGCTGCGTTCGCTGAAGTCGGACTCGAGCGGTCCGGCAGGGGCGTGCGGCCAAACGTACAGCCAATCGTACGGCCCAACAGGCGGCGGTTCTTGCATCTCCTGGCAGCAACGCGTGCAATACGCAGTGGGTCACGCCATCAACGATTATTTCACGCTTCTCCCGGCGGTCCGTTTGCATACGCCGATCCAGGTGCTGCTGAACCGGCGTTGGCCGCGGAATCAGCGTGATTTTCCGGATCCCTTGTTCTACTGGCAGGTGTACCACCGGATGGTGTCGGAATTAACTTTCATTACGGGGACGAGGATATACGAGTATCCCTTAGCTTTATATGAGAATTGGGGAACGCACGTCGCGGGGCTGGATCTGCATTTGTCTATTATCTTTCAAGCGGTATGGCAAGAGCGGGGGAACCCGGATCGGGTGACCGTGCAGAAGTTCCTCGTGGAGGAGAATGAGAGCATCACGCAAGCTTTTATCCATCTGGTCAACGTGTTTTGGCACAGCGCATTTGGCCGTCCGCCCGGCGATATCGAAGTCTATGCGTTAATGGAGGGAAGGAGGCAGGTGATTCCAGGAGAATCGCTGGACCTGCAGGAATCACTGGATTATGTGTGGTTGTTGCAGGAGGCCTGGGAATGCGGGTGCTGTCATCGGGAGAGCGAGGAACCTGGCGCCGACATCAATCGGACCGGAGGCGGTGAACCCTGGAGGCTTGGCGTATCGTAAGAACAATAAAGCGGCTAGAGCAAAGCCCCGCGTTTGCGGGGTGATTTTTTTGTAGGGTAACAAATTTTGGAGACGGTGCTTTATGTTCCGGCTGTGGACGGCTACAATAACAGAAAAGAGAGAACGCGACAAGGAGTGCAAGAGCCATGAATATCCACGAACTCAGAGAGCACCGCCAATACCCGGACAATATCGGACATGAAAATAACCGCGCCACCTTCGAACGCGATTATTCACGGCTGATCCATTCCCCGACCTTCCGCCGGCTGCAAGGGAAGTCGCAAGTATTTGGGGCCGGCACAGGCGATTATTATCGAACCCGGCTGACGCATTCGCTGGAGGTCGCCCAGATCGCCCGGGAAGCGGCGCGCAGTCTGCTGCGCACGTATCCGGAGCTGGCGGCTGACCGCGCTCAGCATCCTGGATTGGTTATCGATCCGGAGGTAGTGGAATGCGCCGCCATCTGCCATGATTTTGGTCATCCCCCGTTTGGGCATAAAGGCGAAGAGGTACTGGATCAAATATTGGAGAAACTTATTGAGGAGAAGGTACAGGCAGCTTTAAAAGGCAAACAACCGACTCCGGAAGAAGAGCAGCAAACGAGGGCTGCCTTACGTCAGAAATACGAGCATTTTGAAGGCAACGCCCACAATTTCCGGCTGATGATGTTCCTGGAGAAGCGGGAAAACATCGATGGGTTGAACCTATCCGATGCGGTGCTGCTGGGAACGAATAAATACCCTTATCCCGGCACGGTCAACAAGAAAGGGTTATATCTGCATGAATGGGAGTACATCTCTTACATACGCGACCGCTGGGGCATTCCTGAGGGCAAGAAAACGTTTGAGGCGCAACTTATGGACCTGTGCGATGACATCGCTTATTCGGCCCACGATCTTGAAGATGGCATCAAGGCGGGAAAAATCGAGGTACACGAGCATTTCCTCAAGGACTCGCACATTCAGCGGCTGATTGTCGAGAAGATCATGACGTTGGAGGACGCTTGCTGGACGGGATGGCAGCCGCCACAAATTCAGGTTAAGGTGGCCGAGGTGCTGGACGATTTCCTGCGCATCTGGAACGTTAAAATGCCGGTGTGCGATCATGACTATTCCCGCACGCGTCGGGAAGTCAAGGCTTATTGGGTCAGCTTGTTCGTTGGCAGCTTGGGAGTGACCGACGACGGCGATTGGCAGAAGGTTACGTTCGTGAAGGACGGGCAGGAAGACATGGATATGCTGCGGACGGTGAGCGTACTGAAGAGCTTCGCTTGGGTGACGATGATCCGAGATTTGCGGGTTCAACGGCTGCAGAAGCGCAGTGCTTGGATTATCAAGCGGTTGTGGGATGCCTTTGTTGATCCGGAGACCAGCAAATCGATTATCCCCGGCGACTGGCTGCGCAGATTTGATCGGGACCAAGCTAGACCTAAACCAATCTGGACATGGGAGCATATGATCATCGATTATATTGCCGGCATGACGGACGCCTACGCGGAAAAGATCTACAACGAGCTGTACGGACTGAAGGTAGGTACGATTTACGATATGGATTAGAAAAGACAAACGGACCGGCGAAATGCCGGTCCGTTATTTTAGATGTGGAAGCTTTATAGCGGCGGGTTGGCGTGGCATTTCCGGCACACCGGATAATACGACTCGTTGCCGCCGATTTGGATCTGTTCGCCGGTGTAGACGGGTTTACCGTTCTCCACCCGCAGGTTCATTGTCGCTTTGCGTGCGCAGAACCAGCAGATCGTTTTCATTTCCTCGATTTTGTCGGCATAAATCAGCAGCAGGCGGCTGCCCTCAAACAACTGGTTCTGGAAATCGTTCTTCAATCCGAACGCCATTACAGGAATATCCAGCTCATCAACGATACGGACCAGCTGCTTGATATTGCTCTCATTCAGAAATTGGCATTCGTCCACCAATACGCAGTATAAGCGCGGGGTATGATTTTGGACGATTTCAAAGAGGTTCGTGTCCGGATAAATCGGAATAGCCTGCCGGCGCAATCCAATCCGCGAGGAGACATAACCAACCTCGTCACGGTTATCGATCGCCGAAGTAAAGAGCAGCACCGGTTTGTTCTGCTCTTCATAATTGTGGGCAACCTTCAAAATTTCGATAGATTTGCCGCTGTTCATTGCTCCGTACTTGTAAAATAATTGTGCCAACGATGACGTCCCTTTCTATTCGTTCTATCGCAACCATGCTCTTTATTCTAGCATACTTCGATTCGGTTGTTGGATAGGCTGGCGCGAAATTTGGAGATATTCAGCGCCTGGAAAATGTTACATCGCTGCATCAAAGAGCTGCGGCATGTCCTGGAGGGGCTGGTTTTGGAGCCGCCTCGGATGCAGGCGGATTCGGAGCGGGAAGCTGAGTTTGGAGACGCCGTTCCGGTCCAGCATCGACATCGAATGGCTGGACGAGGGCGTCGAAATCCGCCATGCCATCAACGTGTCCTTCGGGGAGACAGCTTCGCCTCCGATCCGGGGGCACGAACAGTAACCGCCGAGGGCAGTTATTCCTTTGGGTAACGTTCCGTCAGCAACCGATTCACCAAGTCGCTCATGCCCTCCCATGAATCCTTCATGAGGAATTGCTGCTGAATCGGGGCGTTCCACGGGCGCGGGATCCCGATCGTGAGCCGCCCGGCTTCCTTGGCTGGCAGCAAATTATGCGGACCGTCATCGATGAGCAGATCGAAGTCAAGTAATGTTTTTCGCTTGGCGACGAAGAAGTTTTCAAACGGGATAAACGGCATCCAGCGTTGCAGCCAGTTCCATTTTTCCTGTACAGATGAAGGGCGGGCGGCGGTAACGATGATGACATCATGGTCCTGCGTCATCTTGCGTACTTCCTCGACGGTGTGCTCATCAAAGATCTCCAGCTCCTCATACAAGCCGGGGCGCCCGAAGAAGATGTCTTCATTGCACTCGGGATGCCAAATTTTCGTCATATCGAAGCTGATCATTTGATCCATCGTGAGCGGGCGGTCGGGGAACTGCAAATTATGATAATAGATCGCCTTGGGCACGAGATGACAGAGGGTATCGTCCATATCGATGGCTACAATGTGTTTGCGCATGAGGGAAATCTCCTGATTCGATGTATTCTTGGATTGGTATGACTTCCTCTAAGATATCAGAAAAATGCGGTTTTGGGATACCGTAAGGCCATGTAAAAAAAGAAGGGGCTGTCCAATAAGTCCCCAAAATAAAAAGTTGGACGGAAAAACGTGACGTTTTTTTCGTCCAACTTTTTTGGTTCTGTCGCTTTTGCAGGAGAGTAGCGTGGCGGATACCCGCCACCTTCAGTAGATTGTGGGCCAAAGCCACAATCCCAAACTCCGTGTGAACCTTCTCTAGCCCTCGCAAGGAGAACCGCCGGAACGACCTATTGCCCTTGATGTGACCGAATACGCTCTCTACCTCGACTTTACGTCGAGCATAGATCGCGGATTTCTCGTCATCCTCAAGGGCTTTTTTGGCCTTTATTTTTAACTCTTCCCAGATCGTATTCCAGTGGATCTGGCGGTTTCCCTTTGCCTTCGTGCAGCTTGTCTTGAATGGACAATCACTGCAATCTTCACATTCATAAATTTTAAAGCTTTGTTCCAGGCCGGAAGTGTTCTTTTTCGTTTGGTATTTCTTAAAGAGAACATACCGGCCATTCGGGCAAATAAAACGGTCATTGCGCTCTTCATATGTCCAGTTGGATGCGTGCCGAATGTCCTTCTTGTATCGACGTGTTTTCTCTTTCATGTAGCTGCCGTAAGGAATGAGAAAATCAAAACGCGGCTCTTTTTCTTCGCCCACTGCATACAAGTAGTTCTCTTCACTGCCATATCCCGCATCAGCAATCACCGTTTTCGGCATCGGCAAACCAGACGCAGCCAATCGCTCCATATGTGGAATGAAGCAACGCGTATCGGTGGGGCGCTGGTGGATGCTGTAAAATAAAACGAACTGGTTTTCCGTTGCCATTTGCACATTGTAGCCCGGTTTCAGTTGGCCATTTTTCATGTGGTCTTCCTTCATCCGCATAAACGTAGCGTCCGGGTCCGTTTTGGAATAGCTGTTGCGATCACCAAAGCAGGCTTTCTGCTGTTCATATTTGGTGAGTCGGGGAAGAAAATCCTCCCGAATTTGTTTCAGCGGTTGCTTCAAGGCACTGCGCTTTTTGCGTAAGACCTTTCGCTCCTGGCTGTCATTTGCCTCGGCGATTTGTTCCGTCAATCCTTCGACCTTCTCCTCCAGCACGACTGCTGCTGCTTCAAGCTTGGCAGGGAGTTCGTTTGGTTCTGCTGCATATTCACCAGCTTCTTGCTCTATGAGCGTATGAATATGCGCAAGGGTCGCCTGCACCTTTTCCTTAAGCTTCTCCTCGGAGCGAAGCGTGGATTTTTTCCACACAAACGAATACTTATTGGCGTTAGCTTCGATCTTCGTGCCATCTAAGAAGTACTGTTCCATCGTGATGTAGTTGTCTGCGATGAGCTTTTGGATCATCGTTTCAAACAGCTCGTCCATGAACGCTTTCATGCGCACACCGCGGAAATCGTTCAAGGTGCGGAAGTCGGGCTGCTGCATGGCTGCCAGCCACATGGCGGGGAGATTTTCATGCAACAGCTTTTCGATACCGCGACAGGAGTAAACCTTTTGCGAGTAACCGTACAGAATGACTTTTAGCATCATTTTAGGATGGTAGGA
>NZ_JADQ01000065.1:0-23379 GCF_000518465.1 Paenibacillus sp. J14
CAATTGCTGCTTGCCCACTCGCAAGCTGATCGGCAAGGAGCGTCGCGGGGCTCGTGTAAAGAAAACATTCGACACGGCCAAAACACCCGTTGCCCGGTTAATCGAATTGGGCGTGCTACGACCAGAACAAACCCAACGGTTACAGGCGTATCAGACTTCCCAAGATCCGCTTGCATTACACAATCAGTTGGAAGCGCTGCTTTCCCANCCCGTGACGNCTGCCTCCGCTACGCGCCCAGTGGAGGCTATGTAACAGCCTCCACTGGGTAACAAAATTACGTGAGTGAACCATTATCCTTCGGTAACATTTTTATATGAGTTGACACGGGATCAGATCAAGTTCCCACAACTTGCCTTTGCTATTGATCACCGTGTGCCCATACGATACTCATATCGATCGCTCCCATGCGCTTTACCATGCAAACCGTATGCTCCCTCAAATTACGCTGCCTGTAAATAATTATCGGTCCATAAAGATACATGAAAAAAAACGCATGACAAACAATATCCATGTAGTCTAATGCATTGCAAAGGAGGAACGCAGTATGGGTGAACAAACCGAATTCGAGGAAGGCATGCGCGCTCCGAACCCGGGGGTTTACGTTGAGGTAGGCGAGGCGCGCAGCTTTCATACGCAGATTAAAGATCCAAAACGGATCACGTTGAACAAGGGCGATAAATTCCCTGAAACGACAAACAAGAATCGCAAGTGGAAGAAAGAAGAAAAGGCTCGTGTTCACTAATTTATATTTTTCGTAATGGATGTGTATAAAACGAGGGAATCTGCACATAATACAATCGACGGCGACAAGAGAGGTGTGGTTCCGTTGGTCCAGATCGCTTTTCATGAGCTGTTAGGAGTCTAACTCAAGATTGGAGTAAGGAGAAACACCGCAAAGTTTTCGCTTTACGGCAAGGCTGCCTTCAGGGGCAGTAAATCCTATTCCTTGATGTGAGCATAGAATCTCCACAGTAACGCCGTCAGCAGGACCCTTCGGGGTCCTGTTTTCATTTGTTTTAGAACCCCAATTCTTCGCTTGGTTGCAGGGAATAAATATGTTGGTGGCCTTCCTCTAACAGTAATCTGCATACTTCGTCCGTTTTCACTTTGGAAGTATGTACAAGTATTGTCTTTAAAGCAGGAACTTCTGCAAGCATCCTTCTTACATCCCCCAGCCCTTGATGTACCTTGTAACGGATATGATGAACGCGGCAATCCGGTTTATTTATACCCCCCACCAGTATATTGTGAGCAAACGTATGACGCGCAGCATGTCCTGTAATCACGACCGCATGCTTGGGATCCCCGGCTACTTGATCGAAGTACCAGCGAGCTCTTGGGGATTCCATCATACCGTCACTGGTGAAAATGACACATGGCCCCTTCTGACCTAAGGCTTGAAGACGTTCCTCATTATTCTTCGGTAAAATGATTCTATGTCGGCTGTTATCCAGCGCCTGTCGAATTCGTTCGCTCATTCCAACCTTAAGCCATTCCGGCTGTTCCAGCAGCCGCTGCAGACCAGCCCATATTTTCTCTTCAACAATGATGTTATAGGATTCGAACTGCTCGCAGGTCCAAATCAGCATATCCTGGCCTCTTCCGTAAGCCGGCACAGGTAACAACAGATGCCCGCCTAGTTCCAGTGTCTTTTGAGCAACCTTGGTAAGATGAAACAGTTTGTCTTCTTGAGATTCTTGATCATTGCCATAGGCATTATCTACAATGGCTAAATCGGCAGGATCCTCCGGCCCCAAGCCAGCTCCCCTCTCGTTTTCCTTAGGCGAGTCAACAGCCAGCAGCAACGACTCCGAGCTATAGTCACCCGAGAAATAGATTTGGTGATCCTCCACCTCGAGCCGCAGCCAAATGGAACCAGCCAAATGGCCGCTCCTCCCCCACTTCACCCGGACAGAAGCTGGATGCATGCCCAAATCTGCCCATTGCATGGCGGGAGCCAGATCCTCAAGATAGCGGAAATGCAGTGCTTCAATATGCTCTTCCGTATATGGGAGCTTGGCGCCTCTGCCATTCACATAACTGCGCCAGTTGGCGAAATAGCTGCTTAATTGATCAACGGTTGGCCTGGTCGTCCAGATCGGACCTTTATAGCCGTGCTTATATAGTAACGGAAGTGCCATCGAATGATCCTCATGAGCGTGCGACAGAAAAACCGCCGTTAGTTGAGGAATGACCTCAGGATCGAGCAGCGGATACTGGCCTTCGTCTTCTTTTTTTACGCCGCAGTCCAATAATATCCGATGATGGTCGCCGACAAGTAAATAACAGGAGCGGCCATGTTCTCCGGCCCCTCCCCATATATGAAGTTTCATCATTTTGCATTCCACTTTCTTCTGGAGCCCAAGCTCTCGATAATTAATAACATCAAGGTGGTAAAACCAACCGAAACGACGGCCATCGCCATCCCTAACGAAACCTGCCCCTGCTCAAATTGAGCAAAAATGTAGGTGGCCGAGGTCTGAACTGAAGGTGGAAGGATTAATAGTGAGCCCACCAGTTCCCGCGAAGCAATCGTAAAGGTCATCATCCAGCCGGAAATCATCCCCGGTACAATCAAAGGCAGCATGATTCTTCTAAAAATATAAAGGGCGCGTCCACCAAATACTTGCCCAGCCTGAAATAAGGAACTGTCTATCTGGCCTGCAGCGCTTTTTACATATTGAACGGTATAAGGAACAAATAAAATAACATACGTTAAAATGACCATGCCATAGGTGTTATAGAGGTGAATGGGCATCCAAGGTGAGTTCCATAACAGGATGAGGCCAACCACCATCACGATGCCAGGCACGGTATTCGGCAGCAGACTTAACAAGTCAACCGACCGCTGTCCAATAGTACGTGAGCGTTGAATCACCAGTGCAAACCAGGTGCCCAGCACCACAGCAACCGTAGAAGCGACGAAAGACAACCAGATGCTGGACATCAGTGCCTTCATACTCGGTGTTCCCCAGGTGAGCAGCTGTTTATAGTAATCGAACGTCCAGTTGTTCCAAGCCAGGCCCACACCGCGAAGTTTCATCATTGAGGCCGCCAGGATCGAGAAATAAGGAACCCCGATTGAGAAAACAAGCAGAAGTCCCACAAAAATAGCGCTAATCCAAACTGGCCAGCCGCTCTCCCTCAGTGCGCCGCGGCGGCTGCCTTTCCCACCTACCATGCTGTAAGTAAAGCGGCGGCTCAGTATGGATTGGACATACCACATCAGCAGACAGGCCGTCAGCAGCAACGATGCCAGGGTTGTAGCTTTGCCGAAATCAATCGGCCAGCTGGAGATATATTTATGGATTTCCGAGGTCATGACCTCATATCCGATTCTTTTGCCAAAAGTAGCTGGTGTGCCGAACTCCGCGATAGTTTTAACAAAGATCAGCATGGCGCCCATGCCGTATGCAGACAGAAGCAGCGGTGCCACGATCCGGCGGAAACGATACAAAAACGGGGCTCCCATCACAGCCGCCGCTTCTTCCATACTCCCTCCAATTCGCTCAAGCGCGCCGCGCAGCAGCAAATACAGAAAAGGATAAAGATGCAGGCTCATAATCAATACCATGCCGCCAAAGGTGAAGAAGTAAGGCGTAATTCGGGATAGAGACGGGATCAGCTGCTCCAGGTATCCGTTCTTCTGCATAAATAGAATCCAACCCATGGATCCGATGTAAGGCGGCGTCATAAAAGGAATGAGCAGTACAATGTCCAACCACTTCCAGCGGCCGATCCTTGTAGCAGTCATTATCCAAGCCAGGGGCAAAGCCAATACCGTAGTACCAGCTATGACACAGATCCCAAGCCAAATGGAGCTAAACATTACACCGGTCAGTCCGGACTTCGCCAGCGTACGGAAAGGAGCTGACCACTGCAGCTCCCCGTTTCGATACACCGTTTGAATGAAGATTTCAATCAGTGGAACAACAATCATGACGGTAAGAACCAACAGGGCCAGTCCGATAAACCAGACCCTAGCGGATTTGAGTGACAAGTACTTCATCATTTTATTTGAACAGCTGTGTAAATTTTTCAGTGATGTCTGCGCCGTTCTCGTTCATCCAATTCCAGTCCACTTGATACTGTCCAATTTCATCCAGATTGGCCCGGTTTTCCGCTTTGATATCCGTACGTCCCGGCAGAAGGGCTGCATCGGAAACCATTTTTTGAGCTTCATCCGACAACAGGTAATCAATAAATGCTTTGGCATTGGCTTCATGCTGAGTTGATTTCAGAATGAGTGCAGGACGCGGGCTGATAACGGTCCCTTCCTTCGGATACACGATGTCAACCGGTTCGCCTTTTGCTTTCGCCTTGTAGGTCATGTAGTCAACCGCAGCAGCTACGATGCCTTTAGCCCCCGTAATAACCGGATCCAATGCTTCCTGGTTAGCTCCGGCCATAGCGACGCCATTCTTCTTGTAGTCCTCGAACAAGGACCAACCGCTGTCTCCTTTAACACTCAGGTAACCGGTCATAAAGTCGAGCGCAGAACCGGACAACGACGGATCAGGGATGTTTACTTGGTCTTTGAATTCAGGTTTAACTAGATCTTCCCATGATGTTGGCGGGGTCTTCACCAGATTGGTGTTATAAGCGATGCCCAGCGCTGATGCACTTGTGCTAAAGTAATTGCCTTCAGCGTCGGACCAATCCGGATTCAGCTTATCAGCATTTACGGCTTCCGGATAAGGGAGCGTTAATCCTTCCTGCTTCAAGCCTTGTGCAGATGGAAGAGAAGCCAAGATCACAACATCCGCCACCGGGTTAGACTTCTCAGCCTCCAGCCGGGCTAAAATTTTACCGGTCGTGCCTTGGAATACCTCAACCTTTACTCCGGTTTTCGATTGATAACCTTCAATCAGTTTTGTTGCCAAACCTTCCGGCCCTGCTGTGTACACAGTCAGTTTCTTATCTGCTGAATCGGAAGTACTGTTGCTTTCATTAGAGGCCGGTGCAGAAGCAACCGTTGATGCGGTATTGGTCGAAGCAGAATTGCCATTGTTCGAACTAGCTGCTCCCCCTGAAGTTGTGTTACTGCCGCAGCCCGTCAAGGCTAAGCCGAAAGTGAGCATTAGAGCAAGCGCGCTGCCTGTCCCCCATTTACCCTTTTTCTTGTTAGGAATGTGATTCGCCATGTTTCTTTTCCCCCTTGATTTATACTGTTATCCCTTATTTCCCAGCGATAGCTGGGCTTTTGCCGTAGCCTATCCCTACGACTTTTGCGGCGCTATTCAAACTGCCGACTTTGATATTCCCACTACCTTGGTTAGCCTGATCAATCTCCAAGAAACTTGTAACCCGGCCCTTTGGCAGGTATACATTTAAACGGCTTCCTACCGGAATTCGGCTGTGATGATAAGCCGTCCAAACCTCCTGTCCCTCAGCTTGAATGTGCATCTCATACCGATCCCCCATGTAACTAACCTGCAGGACCTCCACCTCATAAGACTGGCGGCTCCCTTCTCGATCCTGCTCCCAAAAGAGGTGCTCCGGTCTGAACATTGCAGTTGCAGCAGACTGAGTTCCGGATGCCAGCTCCAAATGCGAGCCTGGTTGGCTAGAATGCCTTAACCAGTTGGATTTGCCGATAAATCGGGCCACAAACGGATCTGCTGGCTTTCCGTACACCTCCTCCGGTGAACCGGTCTGCAAAATGCGTCCTGCATTCATCACCACAACCTCGTCGGACATCGACATGGCTTCAATCTGATCGTGTGTGACATAAAGGGCTGTCAGGCCCAAGTCTCTAACGAGCGCCATCATTTCAACACGCATCTCTTCACGAAGTACGGCATCCAGCGCGCTCAGCGGTTCGTCGAACAAGACAAGACGGGGACGCACGGCCACCGCCCGGGCAAAAGCGACCCGTTGCTGCTGTCCGCCAGACAACTGATGTGGGTACCGCTGTTCCATGCCGCCCAACTTAACCTTCTCCAATGCTTCCAATACCGTTTTGCGAAGTCCATTCGTCTGCCGACTTGTCCGCAGACCAAAGGCTACATTTTCAAACACCGTCATGTGCGGCCATAAGGCAAAATCCTGAAAAACCATACCGAATCCGCGTTTATGCGGCGGTGTCACCTTGCTTCCCGGTCCGTCATACAAAACTTCATCACCAAAAGAGATCAAGCCCTGATCCGGGGTTTCTAATCCAGCGATCATTCGTAGCAGCGTTGTTTTCCCACAACCCGAAGGACCAAGCAAAGTAGTAAACCGGCCTTGCCTAACCTTCAAATCAGTGGGGTATAAAGCAGTTGTAGAGCCAAAACGCTTTTCCAACCCTTTAATATATAAATCCATTAGGTTCCCTTCCTTGCCCAGTTAACTGGTAAACGGCGCCATGCCGCTTACATTCCTTAGTTTACCTACCGATTTCAATACCTGTGTTATAGCAATGTAAATGCAAAATTAATTTTTTCAATGATTTGTTTTAACATTCATAGATTAAATATATAGACATGGGCCCGTACAAAAGGAAGGGATTGTGAGGTTAAATGGAGATCATGAATCTAAATCTGCTCAAGCTGCGAATCGTCGAACTGCTTGAGAAATACAACAAGATTACAACCGTGGCTGAGATCTTAGACCTTAAACAACCAACGGTTACTTTTCACATGAAAAATATGGAGAGGGATTTCGGTGTAAAGCTGTTTGATACTCGTATGGGGAAAATCATTTTGACAGACGCGGGTTATGCCCTGCACCATTACGCTATTAAAATCGGGGCCTTGGCTTCCGAAGCGCAGCGAGCTGTTATCGAGTTTGATGCCCTAAGAAAGGGCCATCTCCAGATCGGGGCCAGCTACGTGCCGGCCACTTATCTTCTGCCCGTAATGATTCATCGTTTCTCCAATGAATATCCTGGTATACACATCTCCTTGTCCGTCAAACCAGCGCCGGTGATCCGGGAAATGCTTGAGAAACACCAAATTGACTTAGGTATTATTTCAACGGAACCTTTTATATCGGCGGAACTGCAAACGGAAGCCATCTGCGAAGACGACTTGGTGCTGATCTTATCGCCAGATCATGTTCTGGCCGCACAGCCTGAACCCACTGCGGATCAAATTGCTTCTTCCCCCTTTATTTTGCACGGTATGGAGTCCAGCACCCGCCGCTTTGCGGAAAAATGGCTTGAAAGCAACCGCCTGCGTCTTCCCTTCTCACTGGAGCTTGATTCTCTGGAAGCCATTAAACAAGCGGTGATGCTTGGCAAGTATGTTTCTTTCGTTTCTCGAATGTCAGTTGAGGATGAGGTACAACGCGGACTACTGCAAATGAGAAAGATACCCGACAATGAGGCCAAACGTTACGTCTATATGGCTACTAACCGAAACCGCCATCCTTCTGCACTGCTGCGCAAGTTTACCGCCCATCTGTCTCAATGCCTAAATCCTGACCAGCAATAAATCTTGGATGCCCTAAAGAAAATGTTTCTTTTTTTTACCAGAACATAAAACAGCTTTGACATCATCCTTATACAACCTCTTTAAAGTGAAGTCTGTAGGCATTCCCCACTTTAAAAAGGAGTGAAAATCATGAATATCAAAGCTAAGATTGTCAAATCTATGACTGCTACCGCATTAACTGCGGCTGTTCTGCTGACAGGCTGGCAAACCGCAACGGATGTCCAGGCAGCTTCCAACGCTGTCCCTTCTTACGAAGTAAAATTCCTGCTGGATGCCGGGAAAGTGCTAAACGCCGACGGCTCTCTGCAAAGCTCCGTAACCAGCGAATTTCACATCACAAGTCCTGCTGATCAACAGCTCGTGGAGTATTTTGACACCCATGCGCAGGATTTGAACGGCTCAGGCTGGAATGTCAGATTCCGCAAGAAGGAAGACAAGAAGAAATACGAACTGACCTATAAGAAAAGATTCACCGTAACAAACGGGGACATCAACGCCGCACTTACCGCAGCGAATCAAGCCGGCTTTGATTCCTCTGATGATAACTATGAGGCTGAAGTAGACTGGGGCTACAGCAAGCAGACGCTGAGCTTCTCAAATGATAAAGAAGAATCTGCATCCAAGGGACTTACCATCCCGTCAGAGAGCAAAGTATTGAACATGCTGGTAGACAACATTCCGGGTAAGCTTAAAAATACTAATGGGTCCGGCTGGGGGAAAGACATGCTAAAAAGCTCCCGCGCCCATGGCCCAGTAATCGTCAGTAAATATGAAGGTGAATTTAACGGTCTTGAAACGAATATCGAAGTCATGCCAATTCGAACCGAAGACGGTACAGGTATGGAGAATTTGATCGAGATCTCCTTTAAGACGGACAGCTACGGCGAAGCTGCATTAAATCGAACCAAGCTGATGAACACGCTGGAAGCGAAAGGTTGGCTCGTTCATGCCGATTCCCTTAAAACCAACCTGATTCTGAACCGGTACTAAGCTTTCATGTCACAAAGTCCTATGGGACAATCCATTCTTAGAAAACAAAAAAGGCCCTCTACGTTCATCACGTAGAAGGCCTTATCATCATCTGTTGAGTTATTAAATGGCGGAGAGGGTGGGATTCGAACCCACGCACGCCTTGCGACGCCTAGTTGATTTCGAGTCAACCCCCTTGGGCCTCTTGGGTACCTCTCCACAGCAAGAATGATTGTACCATGAATTCATCCGAAATGCAATAGAGAGGATCCTTCATCTCATAAATTACTTATTCCCCAGAAGGTAATTGCTCATCCGACGCCATATTATCGGGTGTTGGAGCAGCGGACCGAAGCACCTTACGCATATTTTTCTCGAACTTGGCCCGAGGCACCAACACGCTGTGTTTGCAGCCAACGCATTTAATGCGGATATCCATGCCCATCCGAATAATTTCCATTTCATTGCTCCCGCAAGGATGGTTTTTCTTCATCTGTACGATATCGCCTAATTGAAAGGATTTCCGCTCCATCACACATTCCCCCGATCTATTCTTAAATTTTTAATTAAATCCCAATAAATTGAAGCGAACCTTAGATCTATGCACGCCCTCGCTGGTTCTCCATCTCTTCTTGCTCCAGGGCTTCTTTGGCATACGCCTGAATCTGGCGCTCCACTTCCGATCGAATGGCTGGCGCACACTCCACCGCAATTCGAATAACATATTCGCTCGAAGTTAACGACTGAATGCCCAGTACATTCGGAACTTGAGGGATCTCCTCCTGCTCTCCTTTCAGGCGCTGCATAGCCCTTTTCAGCAGCTCTACGCTGTCCTCCAGCTTCCTGGAGTTGCTAAACGGCAAGTCAACCACCGCTAATGCGGTCCCCACGGAATAGTTCGTTACGTTCGTTATCATTCCGTTCGGGATGATGTGAACCTCCCCCGTCCAGCTTACCAGCCGTGTGGAGCGCAGTCCAATCATCTCCACCGTTCCCTTCAGACTTCCGGTTTGAATGACGTCGCCGACAGCAAACTGATCCTCCAGAATGATAAAAAAGCCGGTAATTACATCCTTCACCATGCTTTGAGCACCAAAACCAATCGCCAAGCCAAGAACTCCGGCACCCGCCAGCAGCGGTGCCAGATCAAACCCAATCTCCCCCAACACTAACATAACCATAATAAAATTGCTGGTGATGGTGGTGACATTCTTGAGTAGTTCGCCAACGGTAACTAACCGTCGCGGGTTCATATGTAACCGGCTTTTCTCCCTCTTCTGCAACGATCGATCGATTATTCGAAATAAAATTCGAACAAACAATCGGGTAAGGACAAAAATTAAAATGATTTTAATCCCTGAAAAAAGCACATCCGTCCACATATCCATATCTGTAAACCAATTCCATAATTTATCCTTCCAAGTGGTCACCGTTTCGGCCGCATCCTGGATCACTTCCGATTCATTCGCCAGCAGCATATCTATCAATCCTTTGTGAGTTTCATCAATATATGAGATATGAGTCAAAAACTGCAATGCTCTAAAGCTTGATGCTATGATAGCTCATCCCGTCGTGGGAGTAAATCCCTCGAATCTCTACGGATTCCGAAGTGATGATTTGTTTCACCACGTCTAACGACATTTGCGGAAAACGAATCGATAACGCACATCCTGCCGTGATTTCTTTGGGGGTAGGAAACAAATCGATCTCTACCTCAGCGTACTCCAGCAGCATCTCTGCACGCAGTGCCTGCTGGGTTGAATCAAACGCCATCACCAACCATTCCTCTTCCACTCAGATTCCTCTCCTTTTTACTCATTAAGACTTTGGTACGAGTATATAATACGCATTTCTTCCATATACTATCTACTAAATCTTTAAAGTGCGGATACGCACTTGATCTTCAGCGGAAAGGAAGATTCCATGTCACAGATTCAACCGACCATTCCAGGACAAGAAATTCCTTATTTAAAAATCCCTCATACCGAACCCGGCATTCATTCGGCCATCATTCACCGGTTGCTTCTGCATTTTGGACAGGTTACCCCAGGACAAGACATCGTTGTCGTCTGCATCGGGACCGATCGTTCCACCGGAGATTGCTTAGGCCCTCTGGTTGGCAGCGCGTTGGCAAAGTATCGCTGCCCATACTTTCACCTCTACGGTACTCTCGATGAGCCTGTACATGCTATGAATCTAAAAGAAACGTTAGATGAAATCCACGCACGATTCCCTGACCCTTATATCATCAGCATAGACGCCTGCCTCGGTCAAACATCCAGCGTTGGATCGATTCAAGTAGTGCAAGGCCCCCTCCGTCCTGGCGCAGGGGTAAATAAAGAATTACCGCCGGTCGGCGATATCCATCTTACGGGCATCGTCAATGTCGGCGGCTTCATGGAATACTTTGTTTTGCAGAACACACGTCTCAGTCTAGTTATGCGTCTTTCAGAAATTATATCAAAATGCTTGTATACCGCGATCAAAGAGTGGACTCAGGGTTCTATTTCTTTAGCCCGGCAAGAGCTATAGCTTCCCGTTCTTCCGGAGAGAGCGCATGCGGTGACTCCCCTTTTTCCAAGCCCTTAGCATATACAAATGAACCATCGCGGTTGTACAGGCCCGTTAGGACTACGCCATCTTGCTGATCATTAATGATCGCAATGGAGAAGCTCAAGTCGTTCCCCTTTTCACCGAAAGCATTGTAGCGTTTGATTCCGATTTTTGATTTTTGCATAGGCATCCACTTTTGAATTTGTGTGAGTTGCTGCTTCTGTTCTTCCTGGACATCTTCGATTTTGTCCTGCTGCATTTTTAAATCGATGAGCAAGGTCTCCAGGTCTTGTACGCCGGCACCTTTCATCATCAGTTCGTATCTTCGTTTCATCTTACGAAGCTTACTTCCCTGAATCAAATTCCAGATCAACATCCAAAGGATCAGGAGAACGAAACCTCCAACGATCCAGACTAGTTGCTCAAAGATGAGATCATTCCATTCCCGCATGCGACTTTCTACTCCTCTGTGCTTGAGATCAGTTCATCAACTTATGAATTGCATCCACTAACTTCTGAAGATCTGCCTCGGTCGTCAGATAACCTACACTGGCGCGAACGGCTCCGCCTTCCAGTGTGCCGGCCGTTTGATGGCCTAACGGCGTGCAGTGATATCCTGCACGAACTGCGATGCCATATTCCCGATCCAGCACAAAGGCGACCTCCGAGGCATCTCGTCCTTCGATTGTAAACGATACGATACCCGTTCGAGGCTGACCGATCTCTGGACCGATCAGACGAACACCAGGAACCTCATACAGTTCCTTCATTAAAAATTGGGTTAACTCCCACTCGTGACGATGAATCTGCTCCACACCACGTTCCAGCACGGTTTCCACGCCAGCACCTAACCCGGCAATCCCGGGCGTATTCACCGTGCCAGCTTCATACCGGTCAGGACGTACCGACGGCTGTTCAAGTTCTTCGGATTGACTGCCTGTTCCCCCATGCATTAGCGGTTCTAGATCAAGATCCGAGCGGATGTATAATCCCCCAGTCCCCTGTGGACCAAGCAACCCTTTATGCCCTGGAAAGGCAAGCAAGTCAATCCCCATTTCCTGAACATTCACCGGATAGCACCCTGCCGTTTGCGCAGCATCCACCAATAAAATCGCTCCGTGTGCATGAGCTATCTGGCTTAAAGCTTGAACCGGTAAAATACATCCCAACAAGTTCGAACTATGAGAGCATACAAGTAAACGTGTGTGAGGGCGAAAAAGTTTCTCCACCTGCTCCAAATCTAATCGACCGTAAGCATCCACCTCAGCATAATCTACTTCGATGCCTGCAGTCCGCTTCAAAAACTCAAGAGGACGTCTTACCGAATTATGTTCAACGGTGGTCGCCACCACATGATCCCCTGGTTTTAGCCATCCTTTAATGGCTAAGTTCAAAGCCGAAGTTGTGCTGGAGGTTAACACAATATCATTGGGATTGGAGACTCCAAATAGCTGGGCCAGCTTGACACGCGTTTTGTACAACACCCTTCCTGCTTGGAGCGCCATCCCATGATTCCCTCGTCCTGCATTAGCAGCTGGTCCGTTTAGTATTTCCAACATCACTTCTCCTACCCTAGGAGGTTTTGGCCAAGATGTCGCCGCATGATCCAAATAGATAATGGATTTTCCCTCACGCAAACACATTCCCTCCTTAGGATATTGGTGTAAGTTTGGATTAGAGTTTCAACCTCACCATTCATTCCAGTTCAATCGAATGCCAGACCAAGAAATGACATACCCTCCTTCTGTAGCCCCCACTTTAGGAGCTATCCAAAAGTTGGATATGTCATTTCATTTATCCCGAAGTTAACATATCGAGCAGCCGTTGCAGATCCTGTTGGCTGTAATAGTTAATTTCGATTTTCCCTTTATCTTTATTCGCTTTAATTTTGACTGTCGTCTTGTACCGTTCACGCAGACTCTCTTCCACTTCTTCGATATAAGGGTCCCGTTTCTTTCCAGCCGGTTTTGGTTTTTCCTGCTTTTTGCGATCCAGTTGTTGCACCGCATTCTCCAGATCACGAACGCTCCATTCATGATCGATACATTGCTGAGCCAACTGCTTAATTATGTCTGGATCCTTCAACCCAACCAAAGCTCGGGCATGTCCCATCGATAATGTTCCACGTGAAACATATTCCTTCACTTCGTCCGGCAAGGAAAGCAATCGCAAAAAGTTCGCGATATGAGAACGAGACTTTCCTACCTTCAACGAAAGCTCTTCCTGTGTGAGCTGGAATTGATCCATCAGCCCTTGGTACGCTACCGCCACTTCCATCGCGTTCAAATTTTCACGCTGCAGGTTCTCGATTAGCGCAATTTCCATAACCTGTTGGTCTGAAAAACTCCGAACAACCGCCGGGATGGTTGTATTACCGCAATATTGTGAAGCACGGAACCGGCGCTCCCCTGCGATAATTTCATAACCTTTAAGTACGCTGCGTACAATAATTGGCTGAATAACCCCATGTTGCCGAATCGATTCGGCCAATTCCCGTATAGCCTCCTCATCAAAGGTCTTGCGTGGTTGATACGGGTTGGCACGTAGTTGGTTAAGTGGGATCTCTATAACCTTATCATCTTCCTGAATAGACAGTGCCGGGATCAGAGCATCCAATCCTTTGCCCAATCGTTTACTCATAAGATACCACTTCCTTTGCCAACTCAAGATATACTTCCGCACCCTTCGAACGAGGGTCATACGTAATAATGGATTGACCATGGGACGGCGCTTCACTTAAACGCACATTACGTGGAATCACAGTTTTATAAACCTTCTGCTGGAAGTACTTCTTAACCTCTTCAATGACTTGAATACCCAGATTTGTCCGGGCATCAAACATCGTTAGTAAGACCCCTTCGATTTGCAGCGAAGTATTTAAATGCTTTTGAACCAATCTCACCGTGTTTAATAGTTGGCTAAGTCCTTCCAAAGCGTAATATTCGCACTGAATAGGAATGAGAACGGAATCAGCGGCGGTCAAGGAGTTAATGGTAAGAATTCCTAGCGAAGGCGGGCAATCAATCAAAATATAATCGTATAAGTTCCGAATCGGTTGTAACGATTTCTTAAGTCTGACTTCGCGCGAAATGGTGGGAACCAATTCGATTTCAGCCCCAGCGAGTTGAATCGTAGCCGGGATGATATGCAAATTTTCAATCTCCGTATGTTCAATTGCATCTTTTGGATGAACCTCGTTAATGAGTACATCATAAATGCAATTCGCAACATCCGCTTTATTAATGCCAACACCACTTGTCGTATTCCCTTGGGGGTCAATATCGATCAGCAGTACTTTCTTTCCGATGGCAGCTAATCCCGCTCCCAAATTGACAGAAGTCGTCGTCTTACCGACGCCCCCTTTTTGGTTCGCTATGGCGATGATTTTAGACAATCCAGTTCACCTCAATATAATAGAAGAATCTCTTTGTAGTACTCATGTACGCATTCTAGGCTGCAGCTACAAAAAGACCTATAGCAATGCGTGGTGAATACACCTGCCGGTCGATATCGAGAGATGAGCAGCTATGAACCGATATATCCACCCCATGTACATAAGGATAATCATTATCCACATGTCCATAGATAGTTCAGCAATCGCATGTTCACAACTATTCAAGAAAGACCGAAAAAGAAGCTGACCAGAACCTCGCGGTTAGGGTCAGCGAGCGAGTTTATGAACGTTTCGGGATCTGAATCACAATTTCATAATGATCCTCATGATCCTTCTCTTCCGTTTTAATTTGCAAACCCGAACCTGTAACCATATCAATCGACTGGCGAATCGTATTAAGAGCCAATCGAACATCCTTAGTAAAGGAGATTCGTCTCGAAGGAGACTTTTTGTTTTTAGCTACTTCCTTATAAAAGGCAATGCGGGCTTCTGTCTGTTTTACATTCAGCTCTTTGCTGATGATTTCACCCAACACCTTCAGCTGCAGCTCTTCCGAGTCCAAGGATAACAAAGCACGCGCATGACGCTCTGTAATCTTCCGTTCCATCAGCGCATTCTTTACCTCATCTGGAAGCTGAAGCAGCCTGATCTTATTGGCGATCGTGGATTGGCTCTTCCCAAGACGTTGAGCCAAGCTCTCTTGCGTCAATTGATGCAAATCGATCAAGTTTTGGTAAGCCATCGCCTCCTCAATCGAAGTCAGCCCTTCTCGTTGGAGGTTCTCGATCAAAGCAATAGACGCGGCTTGCGAATCATTGAAATCGCGCAAGATCGCAGGAATGGACTCGAGGCCCAGCTTTTTGACGGCACGCCAACGACGCTCTCCGGCAATGATCTCATACTTATCATTCCGATACCGTACGACAATTGGTTGAATCACGCCATGAGTACGGATCGTTTGGCAGAGTTCATCGATTTTCTCGTCGTCAAAGATCGTCCGCGGCTGATAAGGACTGCCGACAATTTCCCCCACCGGAATTTGTCTCACTTCATCTCCGCTATTTCGTTCGGTTAGCCCAAACAATTTAGAAAATTGTTCTTTCATTCCGTCGATTACCACCTAATTTCAAAGTGACATAAGGCTAAGCCTTACGGATCATCCCCGTTGGATGACATTGCTCTAAACGAAATGCACGTTCGTTAAGGGTTTGTCCACCAAATGAACCGTGGCTTCAAAACGTCCATCCAACCCTCAACCAACCCGATATATCTATTCTACCACTTTTTCCTCTATAATCCTATTCTCTAATTTAGAGAAGTTATAGAAAAGAGATAGGATAAGCGTGCAAACGGACAAAAAGCCCCCTTAGCGATGTTTCACGTGGAACATTTTGCTAAGGGGGATACCTCTATAATCGTTTAAACCAACGGTGTTTTCGCTGGTATTCCTGCTTTTCGCGGATATTTCTTTGGCGTAGGAGACGTTTTTTGGATCAGCACCAAATGACGTTCGGAGTTCTCCAATGGAAGAGAAAATGCAGGCGTGCTGACCCATTTCCCTTTCAGCTCGGATAAACTTCGGGCCGCTTCCTTCACTTCATCCTCTGGATTACTCCCCTTCATCGCCACGAATAAGCCGCCGGGTTTCGCAAATGGTAAACAGAACTCGTTAAGAATCGCCATACGAGCCACCGCTCGGGCGGTAACCAAATCGAAGGCATCACGAAGGTTTTCCTGGCGTCCTAAATCCTCTGCACGTCCATGAAGCAGACGCACCTGGGACAACCCTAATTCATCCACCACATGCTGCAAGAACTGAATCCGTTTGTTTAACGAATCTACGATCGTGAGCTGTAGATGCGGAAAACAAATTTTTAGAGGAATGCCGGGAAACCCGGCGCCAGATCCGATATCCGCCATGGATTCGATCTCCCCCATCGGGACATGAAAAGCCAGGCTAATCGAATCATAAAAATGCTTGATATAGACCTGATCCCGTTCGGTGATCCCGGTGAGGTTCATTTTTTCGTTCCAGGAAACTAGTTCTTCATAATAACGTTCAAATTGCTTGAGCTGCTCCTCCGACACCGCAATGCCATGTTCCTGGAGCAGCGAGCAAAACTGGGCTTGTATCGAATCCAATAGTTACCCTCCCGCAGCCGTGACCCGGTTATAATGCTCTAAATACACCAACAAAATGGAAATGTCCGCAGGCGTAACCCCTGAAATCCGCGAAGCTTGCCCAATGGAGATCGGGCGAATTTTGGACAGCTTTTGCCGCGCCTCAATGGCCAGGCCTTGAATATCGTCATAGTTGATATTTTCAGGGATCTTTTTCTTTTCCATTTTTTGTAATCTTTCAACGTGGATCAATTGCTTCTCGATATAACCGGCATACTTGATTTGGATCTCAACCTGCTCCTGCATTTCCTCATCCAGCTCAACCTCTGATGGAGAAATCGAAGCGATATGCGTATACGTCACTTCCGGACGGCGCAAAATCGTCAGCAAATTGCTTCCGTCTTGAATGGGGGCAGAACCAATCGACTCCAGCAGCGGATTGATTTCAGACGGGCGAATCTTTGTCGCCTTCAACCGTTCAATCTCCTGCTCGACCTTCTGCTTCTTATCCAAAAACCGAGCATACCGCTCTTCCGAAATCAATCCAATTTCATAACCTAGCGGCGTCAAACGCAAATCGGCGTTATCGTGGCGGAGCAGCAACCGATATTCTGCCCGTGAAGTCAGCAAACGGTATGGCTCATTGGTTCCCTTGGTCACCAAATCATCGATCAACACGCCAATGTAGCCTTGCGAACGATCAAGCACAATCGGCTCCTTGCCTTGCACCTTGCGCGCAGCATTAATCCCGGCCATGATGCCTTGTCCCGCCGCTTCCTCATAACCGGACGTACCGTTGATTTGCCCCGCCGTGAACAACCCCGGCAATCGCTTCGTCTCCAGCGAAGGCCACAGCTGCGTTGGCACTACCGCATCATATTCAATCGCATAACCGGTCCGCATCATTTGCACATTTTGCAAGCCAGGAACCGAACGCAGCATCTGCAGTTGAACTTCTTCCGGCATGCTGGTGGAGAAGCCTTGTACGTAGTATTCCGACGTGTTTTTGCCTTCCGGCTCCAGGAATATCTGATGCTTTGGCTTATCGCTGAAACGTACGATTTTGTCCTCGATGGAAGGACAGTAGCGAGGCCCTGTGCCTTCAATAACCCCTGAGAACATCGGTGCGCGATGCAAGTTATCTGTAATAATTTTGTGAGTTTCCTCAGAGGTATACGTCAGCCAGCAAGGCAGCTGTTTATTGTCCGAACTTTTGGTCTCATAGGAAAAAAACTTCGGCTTCTCGTCCCCCGGCTGAATCTCGGTTTGCGAGAAATCAATCGAATCCTTATGCACCCGCGGCGGCGTCCCTGTCTTGAAGCGAACGAGCTCAAAGCCCAAGTCCTTCAAGTTTTGCGCCAAATGTACTGAAGGTTGCTGATTGTTTGGACCACTTTCGTACATCAGCTCGCCCATAATGATTTTCCCGCGCAAATACGTACCGGTCGTCAGTACTACCGCTTTCGCACGATACTCTGCGCCGGTCTTCGTAATGACGCCCACACACTGGCCGTCCTCCACGATGAGCTCCTCGACCATCCCTTGGAGCATCGTGAGATTAGGCTCCTTCTCCAACGTTTCCTTCATCGCGTGCTGATACAAGAATTTATCCGCCTGCGCGCGCAGCGCATGAACGGCCGGGCCTTTCCCGGTATTCAACATCCGCATTTGGATGAACGTCTTGTCAATGTTACGGCCCATTTCGCCGCCCAAGGCATCAATTTCACGGACGACGTGGCCTTTAGCCGGACCTCCAATCGAAGGATTGCACGGCATAAAAGCAACCATATCTAAATTGATCGTGACCATCAGCGTCCGACAGCCCATCCGCGCTGCAGCCAAAGCCGCCTCACAGCCTGCATGCCCCGCACCGACCACGATCACCTCATAATTTCCGGCAGCGTAACCCATCTATCGTCAACCTCCTTTACCTTGCACCATTCAAAACGCTATCCGTATCATCATACCATGAACAGGCGCTGCTGATACGAAAGACCTCTTTATTTCCCCAAACAAAATTGCGAAAAAATCTGATCAATCAACGCATCCGGAGCCGAATCCCCAATCACTTCACCTAATTGCTCCCACGCCAGCCGAACATCGATCTGCAAAATATCGATCGGAATGCCGCTGTCCGCCGCTTCATAGGCATCTGCCAGCGATTGCTTGGCCTTCTTCAGCAAAGCGATATGCCGCACGTTGCTGACATACGTTAAATCATTGGACTCCAGCTCCCCGCCAAAGAACATCCGGGCAATGGCGTCCTCCAGATGATCCAGCCCTTCCTCCGTTTTGACCGACAATTCGACGATCGATTCCTCGGAAAAATAACGCCGGACCACCTCCCGATCCAACTGCTGCGGTAAATCAATCTTATTTAAAAGCACGATCGTGGACCGCCCCTGCAGTTGCTCCATTAAGGCAATCTCGTCCTCATGCAGCGCTTCGGCGCTGTTGAGCACGAGCAGGATCAGGTCCGCTTCGCTCACCGCCGCTTTGGAGCGCTCCACGCCGATCTGCTCGACGACGTCCATCGTCTCGCGGATCCCGGCCGTGTCGAGCAGCTTCAGCGGAATATTATTGATCGTCACATATTCTTCGATCACGTCCCGGGTTGTGCCCGGGATGTCAGTGACGATCGCTTTATTTTCGCGCGCCAGGGCGTTCATGAGCGAGGATTTGCCGACATTCGGGCGGCCGACGATCGCCGTCGTAATCCCCTCGCGCAGAATCTTGCCCTGGTTCGCCGTCTTCAGCAGCGCGTCGATGCCTTCCGACACCTCCGCGCACTTCTCCTTGATAAACGCCATCGTCATCGATTCCACGTCATGCTCCGGATAATCGATGTTCACCTCAATATGCGCCAACGTCTCAATTAACATGTGCCGCAGCTTGCTGATTTGGCGCGACAGCTGGCCTTCGACCTGCTTCAGCGCCACGGAGAACGCCCGATCCGACTTGGATCGGATCAGGTCGATGACCGCCTCCGCCTGCGACAGGTCGATCCGCCCGTTCAGGAACGCGCGCTTCGTGAACTCGCCCGGCTCGGCGAGGCGAATCCCGCGTTGCTGGAGCAGCAGGTCCATCACGCGCTTAACAGAGATGATCCCGCCGTGCGTACTAATCTCCACCACATCTTCCGTGGTGAAGGAGCGCGGCGCGCGAAAGACGCTGACGAGCACCTCTTCGAGCTTCTCGCCCGTCGCCGGGTCCACGATAAAGCCATAGTGTACCGTATGGCTTTCCGCCTCCGGCAGCGCCGTCTTGGAGCGGAATAGCCCCCCCACTTGGGAGATCGCCTCCGGCCCGCTAACGCGAATCACGGCGATGCCGCTTTCGCCCACCGCCGTCGATATCGCAGCAATTGTATCACTAAGCATGGGTTTCACCTCGCTAGTAGTTTGTTATATCTCAATGAAGAGGGTTCGTAAATTTCATAGTTCCACTCATCGTCTGATCCTACGATCACTGTTATCCGCAGATTCATACGCCCCTCTTCAGCATCATTCACTCACCTTCGAAACCTCCACCCTCATTGCCCTGCTCTAACCTAAGCGCATCTCCGCAGGAGACAGCGCCTCCTTGCTCATAGTTTCTCCGAGATCGCCGCCGTCTCTCTACGTTTCCTCTTCGAAGCATCCGCCCTCATTATCCTGCTCTAACGTGAGCGTATCTCCGTAGGAGACAGCGCCTCCTTGCTCACAGTCCCTCCGAAAACACCGCCGTCTCTCCTCGCTCCCCTTCTAAGCATGAGCCCTCACAGCCAGCAGGAGCTCTAAAGTAAAAGCGGGCCCCGCAGGGGCGAAAAGCGACTTCAACCTCAACGTTCCTCGGGTGAGCTGAAAGCAGCAGTTTTGAGCAGCACGGTTTTCCAGGTAGCCCAGGTGCTCCCCAAGTAAGACGTACCCCGAAGGGGGAAAAGCGTTCCTTGCACCAACATAGAGCGCATCCCCGAAGGGGACAGCGAGCAGGAGCGCCTCTTGACCTCCTACGTTCTTCCCCTTTGCGGGAGACCAGAGGGCCGCAGGCCCTCGGGCGCCCTCCCTTACGGTAAGGGAGGGGTGGGGAGGGTTGAGTCCACCCTAAAAAAAATGACGCTTCCCCAGCTTACGCCGAGCAAACGTCACCTGCGTCTCATTCATTTGCTGTGCTTCAGAGTAATAACGACCCTCCGGTTGGGCTCTTCACCTTTACTATAAGTTTTGACCTCCGGGTGATCCTGAAGTTTGGAATGAATCACTTTGCGCTCCTGCGGCGACATCGGCTCGAGCGTAACCTCTTTACGCGTTCGAACGACCCGTCCGGCCAATCTGACGGCAAGGTCCTCCAGCGTCTTCTTCCGGCGCTCCCGGAAGTTCTCCGCGTCGAGGACGATGCGAATAAAGCTGTCCGAATAACGGTTAGCGATGATATTCGCCAAATATTGCAGAGCGTCGAGGGTTTGCCCTCTGCGCCCAATCATTAAACCTAAATCCTGGCCCGAAATGTTAAGCACGGTATGGTCTTTGCTATGGGAGATTTCGACTTTGACATCCAAGCCCATATTCTCCCCGACTTCCCGAATGAATGACGCCGCCTCCGCATAGGGATCCTTCTCGCTGCCCGTACTCTTCTCCTCCACCACGGAAGCAGATGAGTGAGACATCGAAGGGGTCCTATTTGAGGAAGGTACTGATGCAGGTTCAGGTGCAGGTGTAGGTGGTTCAAGCAAAGTCAGCTCAACCTTCGCTTCCCTCACCCCAATCAGCCCCAGGAATCCTTTTGACGGCTGCTCTAACACGTTCACGGCGACTTTATCCTCGGTGGTGCCGAGCTTGGCCAATCCTTGTTTAACAGCATCTTCAATGGTTTTTCCCGACGTCACAATTTTATTCATTTCGATTTTTTGGCCTCCTTGGCACCCCTACCGGGATGACCGGCTTTTAGATTGGAGCCGCCCCGCTTCTTCCCTGACCCGGAAGAAGAACCGTTGCCTCCGCCTGCCGTAGCGGCAGCTGCGGACAAAGCTGGATCTTTCTTGCGGTAGATAAAGTAGTTTTGCGCGATCGTATACAGGTTACTGAAGATCCAGTACAACGGCAACGCAGCGGCGAAATTGTACGCCATCACAAAAATCAAAATCGGATAGACCCACATCATAAACGCCATTGGGCCTTGCATCCCTTGCGGGTTCATGCTCGACATCATCTTCGTTTGAATAAACGTCGTAATCGCAGCGATCGCCGGCAGGATGAATAATTTATCAGGCTCTCCAAGTTGCAACCATAAGAAGGAATGATCTCGGATCGCCGAGTTGTAGTAAATTGAGTTATACAGCGCAATGAACACCGGCATTTGAATAAGCAACGGGAAGCAACCCGCCATCGGATTCACCTTGTGTTCTTGGAAGAGCTTCATTGTCTCCTGTTGCTGTTTCTCCGGATTATCCTTATATTGCTCCCGGATTTTCTGGAGCTGCGGCTGAATGGCCTGCATTGCTTTGGAGCTCTTCACTTGCTTTAAGGTCAGCGGCAGAATCAAGGTCCGCACAATCAGCACCATAATCAGAATCGCTATCCCATAAGCGCCGTTAAACCATTCTGCAAACGTATCCAACGCGAGCGAGAAATAGTAAACCACATTGGAAGTCCACCATGATCCACTTGTCCTCATATCAGCCGTCGTGGTTGCCTGATGTGCATTCGAAGGCGCACAGCCTGCGAGAACCGCCACCATCACGGCCGCCAGAAGGAGAAGAAGCCATCTTCTTCGGTTAGTCATCAATCGCGACACTTCAAAACCCCTCTCTTAACCTATCCATTCAACGTAAATCATAACATATTTGAAGAGACAAAGAAACAAGCCTGCCTAACGCCCGGAATCCCGCAGCAGCGAAGCTTTCCGAAGCACATGGAGCACGCTTTTTTCGAGGTCCTTATATTCCATTCCGACAGCCCCGTTCCGCACGATCAAGATCAGGTCGACATGGTCGCGAATCTCGGCTTCATGCAGCCGGACGATCTCCTTCAGCATTCGCCGCATCCGGTTGCGAACGACGGCATTTCCGATTTTTTTACTAGCCGAAACCCCTAGCCGAAAACGTTCAATCTCCGGTTTATTCGACCAATACACCACCAGTTGGCGATTCGCAAAGGATTTGCCAAACCGGTAGATCCGGTTAAAATCGGCGCGGTTTCTCAAACGAAGTTGTTTATGCACGAGCTATCTCCTTGATTCAAACTTCTACTTCGAGGTGGTTCAAAAGTCAGTTATCTAAATAGTATAGACCAAATTGCCGTAATGATCGCACAAGGTACAAATATATAAAAAAAAAAGACCACCGCGGTGGTCCTTACGCACGCTTTACGCACTCAGTACTTTTCTGCCTTTGAGACGACGAGCAGCGAGAACCTTGCGGCCGTTTTTCGTGCTCATTCTTTTACGGAATCCGTGAACCTTTTTACGTTTGCTCACATTCGGTTTGAAAGTTGGTTTCATCTATCGCACCCCCTTACAGGAATATCATCATTATCTTTATGTTACCCATTTTCATATCCACAGAAAATGCCTTCATACATTTAACCACAACGCCTGGGAAAAGTCAACCGAACTTCCCCTTCCGTCAGTGTCAAGCTAGCGTGGGCAGTCATTTAAGATGCCTGGAACGCGAACCCCGAAGGAACCTCTTCCTTGTAAGCGCTTTGCTTCGTTCTTTCATCAAACACAAGTGATTTGTCAGAATTTTTTGCCGTTATCCGCGAAGTGCTTTGAGTGCCATACCCGTTGTGCTGCTTTGCTTCGGTCCTTGCAGCATGCGAATCATTCCAGCGATACAACCCTTGACCGGTTGCGTCACGTTCTTGAGCAATTGCCGCATGTTTATCGACTGCTGCGGCGTTGCCTGCTTACTCGCTTGTCCTTCAACCGTTCTTACCACCGTGCCC
>NZ_JADQ01000066.1:0-22886 GCF_000518465.1 Paenibacillus sp. J14
GCGAGTAATGCGACATATTCTGCTTCTTTCTGTTCGAAATACGCATCGACTAGTTGTTCTCTCGCCCAACTTGCTGTACCAGCATTATTGGTATAGGCACTCGTNCCTGTTACNAAACCGTANAAGTAATTATATTGGTTTTCATCCATNAAGGATCCAAAATCGTANCGTTCCCAGATGAAATCTTTATATACCTGATAGTATTTATTCTTCTTACTGAACTCTGATTTCTCCCGCGCTTCATTCAGTAAGTTTGTAAGTTCCTGGACATCTTTGGGTTTAAATTTAAAATGCCCGCTCGGATCCACATAAATCAACGGATTATTCTCCACATACGAATACCGGTTCAAACTTAGCGGATTCGCGATGCTGCCTTGGTATGGGTCCTTGGAGACGAATCTTCCCGCATTCGGATCATACCAACGAGCTCTAAGATATTGGAGATCCGTCGTGTTGTCCCAGTATTCGCCCGAATAACGGAAGATGTTCGGAACCGTCTCTTCTTCAGTTTCCGGGTTGCCCCAGATGTCGTAAGTGTAGGTGTTGAGTTGGTTGCCCTGGCTGTCGGTCAGGCCAATGACGTCGCCGTGACCGTTGAGTTGGTAATACTGTACCTCGCCACCGGCCTGGTCCACGCGAGACCATAAACGTCCGCTCAGGTCGTAGATATAAGTATAGGTTACGCTTGGCGTGCCTCCGCTAACCTTGGCTTCGGCGATCAGCTTCGCGTCCTCATCATAATAATACCGGGTCCGGTTGGTCCCTTCCACACGTTCATAGAGTAAGCCGTCCCCGTTATAGACATAGCTCACTTCTTTGCCATCTTCCAGTTTTACCTTCGTTAATCGGTTCAGGCTGTCGAAGGTGAAGTTCGCATTCGTCAAGCCTCGGAGTTCTCGGCCTTCCACGGTTAACTGATTGCCGCGTGCATCATAAGCGTACCGTTTGTTCTTTAACCCGCTTTCGGTCTGAATTCGATTCAACGGATCATAAGTAAAGGTATCGACAGCACCGTTTTGCATACGGCTGATGATGTTCTTGTTAAGGTCATATTCATACCTAAACGTATGCCCGGTAGCTACACTCATCTTGGCCAAGCCATATGCCGCTTCGGTTACGGTCGCAGCATTTTCTTTTGCGTTTACAGCCGCTTTCTTCGCAGCAGCCGCAGCACCAGCGGTGACTGTCATCTCCGTCAAGTCATAGCCATCGTAGCCGTAAGACGTACTTGGTCCGTTAGCTGACGCACCTTCTTCCAGCAACCCGTTGGCCTTGTAGTCAAAAGTAATACGATCGATTTCTGCCAATGCCTTTGAGGCAGCAGTTAACGCAGACTTCCTAGTCCCCGCTGCATTTCTCACGACACCTAATGTGCTGACCCGGTTCATTTTATCTAACGTGTAGCTTGCGCCTGCTGCTTTTCCGGTGGTGTCCGTCAGCGTATACCCCGTACGCATTTGTTTATTGTAGGTATAATCAATACGCGTGCCATCCGGATACTGAATGGACATTAAGGATCCATTCAGCGGATCGTAGCTGTATACCGTACTCCCCGTGACATCGGTCATCCCCGTACGACGCCCCATCGCGTCATAGGTGTACTGAATCGTTTGATCCGGTGCCTGGATTTTTGTAAGCAAGTTGTCGCTGTTATATTGATACTCCGTAAACCGGCTTGAATGGTCTAACGATTTAATTAGATTCCCTCTTGAATCATAAAAATAAGCCTCCACCAAATGTTCTTCATTCATTTGGCGAATCAAGTTGCCCGCTTCGTTGTACTCTTTTTCCACGTATGTGTTATCTGGGTACTCGATCTTGATCAAATCGCCGGCCAAGCTATACGTATATTTCGTAACACGTTGCTCCGGATCGGTTATCGCCACAAGACGTCCTAATGCGTCATACTCATAAAGGGTTTGCTGCCCCTTACCGTCCGTCACGGACAGTGCATTTCCTTCCAGATCGTAAGTAGCTTGTTGCAATGGGGTAAACGCACCGTTCTTCCATTCTTCTACGGCTATAGTGTTCCCCAGCAAATCCAGCTTCTGTCGTTGCTTAACTCCTGCAGGGTCCGTGTAGGTTATTGTGCGATTCACCATATCATAGCTGGTATCATCCTGCGAGCCGTCAGCATAAAGCGTTTTTGTGAGTCGGTTGAACCCGTCGTAAGTAAATCTCGTGATGTTTAGTTCGGCATCGATTTGCTGGTCCAAGTTCCCTGCTTCATCGTAGGTGTATTCGAAGATGGCGTCATCCACCACTTCTTTAACCAAAAAGCCAAACGGATCATATTTCTCCAAGGTGACGATACCTTCCGGCCCGGTTGTCGTGACGATATTATGGTCATCGTCATATTGAACCGTGGTCTGGGACTGATCGCTGTACAGCGCCTTTATGACTCGTCCAAGTGCATCGTACGTGTAAGTCGTGACAGCTCCTGCTTCATCTTCCGCCGTAAGAAGATCCCCTGCGGCCGTATAGGTAAAATTCTGCTTCGTTTCGGTGTATGTTCCGTCAACCGCATGAATCACCATCGATTGTTTAGTAAGCAAGTGCTTCCCGTAAGGAGATGCATAAGAAAAGTTAACTGTATTCGTCCGCTTATCGTCCTTGATCTTCTTTACTAACGGATTGCCGTAATTATCATATTCCCAATCCGTTTGAGACAGCAGCTTGCCGGTAGCGCTATTTTCTCTTACCGAGGATTGAGACACGCTTCCCCGTTCATTGTATTGGAAACGATGGATACGCTTTTGGCCATCTCTGATCTTGGTTTGAACCTGATTCGGCAGAGACCAGAAGTAAGGAGCGGAGGAACCGGCATACTCGTAAATCGTCTCTTGTCCGGTACTCCAGTTTTCCGATAACACTTGTCCCTGTTCATTGTATCGATAGGTTGCCGTAAGAGGCTGCGATTCGCTGCCTCCTTGCGAATAGCTCTCCGTGACTTGCACAGGCACATTCCAGCCCTTCACATCATCATAACGAAATTGCCGCTTAAATCCCGTGGTTGCTTCTTCACTTCTCTGCTCATCAAGATACAACCGATCCGGCTGACCGCTGCCCAGAAAAGCCTTCCGAAATTTCAACGTATCTGTGGTTCGAGCTTCCTTAATCGTCGTGGTCCAGGCTGCGGCCTGCCCAAAGCTGTTCAAGTCTTCACCGGAATAACTAAACTCCACAGGGCGGAGGACAACATCTCCTAGCGGTGTCGAGTAGACATTTTTGCGCTCCTTCGCTTTAAAAACAAAGTCCGTTGCATACTCACCAATTTGCTTGCGAGCAGGTACGTAATCGAACTCAGTCGTTCCTGAAGCAGGATAGATCACGCGCATTAACAATGCCGAGCGCTTTACCGGCTGCTGCACCTCTTGATCCTTTAAAGCCGCCAAGAAATTATAACGAGATTCCGGATAGGTATAAAAATACTTGGTACTCCGGCCCAACGCATCTTTAACCTCTTTTAATACAGGTTGGCCGTTATCAACTGCTGTGTAGTACTCCATCTTCCGATCCGTGCCCGTTTGGGCTACCGTAACCTGACCGGCTGCATAGGCAAAAGTCAATTCATTGCCGTCACTGTTCTTGATTCGAGACAGGACTGTTGCGTTATTTTGGGCTGTATAGTAGAACTCAACCTGATTCCCATAGTTGTCAGCAATCAGAATGAGGTGGCCTGAAGCGCTGAAATAATACTGATTCCCGTTCAACACCGAAACCTTCGTATCGCTGGTCAGACCTCCAACTGTCTTGGTTGCGTCCGCGGTCAGCAACAGGTCATTCCATGGATACCCTTGCAGCTTCAGATCATCCGATAACGAATAACGCCCAATCCCCGGAAAATCCAAAATCCGCGTACCTTCCCGTTCTTCAATGAAAGGAAGCCCCCATCTCCAGCCCCGGCCTAGCGCAGAATCCCGCTCTTCCCGGCGGGCTGCTGTACGGTTCACGTAAGCTCCATTTTCCAATGCCACGCCGATTTCCTCACTGGCCCGCGCACTGTCATATATACGCGTTAGCCCAAAAGGAAGCGCCCCGGGCAAAGTTAAATCCGTAGCAAGGAGCCTCACGTCGCCAGTAGCAGCGTCAACCGAATCCTCGGCATAACCCATTTCATACATCGAAGATTCATCCAGCAGCGATAGTTGTTCGATAGCCAATTGATCGTAATCGTCAGCAGCGGCGAATACTACTGGAAGGCTGGACTTCTGCGCCGAAGATTCTTTGGCCTGCCCGGACGTTGGGAACAAGTCCGTAGCTTGTTCGATCTTCCACGCGGGCCTGAACTGAGAAATGGCCTTTTCATAACCGTCCTTTCCGCCAAGTAATGCCTGATAAATCTGATAAAGTGTATATCCTTTGGACAACTGCTCATCTATCCAGTTTTCATGAACGTCAAATTGACGAATGATCCCGGATACGGTCAGGAATTCAGTGGAAGCCGAGGAAGCGTTTGTTGAATTATCCGTTCCTCTGTGATCCGCAGCAGCGCCAAAAGACATGGCGTCCAATAAGCCCGTGCTAATCAGTGATATAGATAACACCAGACCGATGACTTTCTTAAACATCCTTAATCACCCCGTGAGTTTCGTTTTTGGTTCAATGTCGACACATTACTGGAACGGAAAGACTTTTTTCGTTCGATATTTCAAATTCCCATTCGGGTCATAGTCGTAAATCAACTTGTCTCCAGTTGGAAACAAAATCTCAGTAAGCCGTCCATCCGGACGATAGTTGAACTTTGCTTCTGGAAGCACCGTCATGATCGACGCCATTAGCTGCAGTTCAAGCGGGAGAGCGTTCTCCTCTTCAAGTTTCAAATAGTACGTCTTGCCGGCCTGAAGAGCGAATTCCAGAACGGTGTAATCGAGTCCGAACTCCTGCTCATTCTCGTTGCTCGAGGCAAGCGCAGTACGCAAATTCGGTTGATCGTACAACGTAAGGATCGGTTGAATCGCAAAATTTTGCAGCTCTTTGGTTGCAAAACGGTACCTTCCTGTTTCAGGAGCTGTAAATCGGTAATAGCCGCTCTGTCCGGCTTGTTTGTACACGTATAAAACCTGACGATGCAGCAAGTCCTCAAACACGCACTCCTCTACGTGCACAAATTCGAAGTTGTGGTAAGGAGCTGTGAAAAGAACCGCGTTAGCCGAAGTCGTCTTCACTTGGATCGTCCCACCTGCTGGTACATCGTACGAGGTCGCGGTTTGATTCCCTTGCCGGACGATGTTTCCATAGGCATCCAGAATCGTGAAGTCAAAGTACCGGTTAGCCGAAATGTTAGCATTGGTCGTCAGCTTTGCCTCAAAGTTGCCGATGTTTTTAAATCCGATCCGTTGTTCCGGTTCCAGTACACGTTTCAACAATGCCGGTTCTGCACTTGGGCTTGCTTGAAAAGCTTGTCCATAGGTGAAGGTTACGGCTCGATCCGTAGTTACCGTCACCACAACCTGGCTGTTCGCGGGTACGGAGAGATTACCGTCCTGATCAAATTTCGCTGTATCCGGAGTACCGTCCGCCCGATAAATTGCGTAGTCGTACCCCGTACCCAGACTAGCCTTCGCATCGCTGGTCAAGGTCTGAGGGGAAGCCTGCAAGTTGGTGAATAGATAGCTTTCATTTTGGTACAAAGTCACCCGTTTAACCGTCGGATCCTCGCCCGCCGTGCCTGTGAACGAGGTATATACCGCCCCGAACGTAATCGGAGCCGCCAGCGGAGTTACCGTAATGGTGTAGCCTGCTGAAACTTGCACAGACGTGTACCGGCTTGCGCCTTCACTATGCACGGTTCCATCCGGACGCCGGATGACATAGGCAAATTCATTTGTATTCATGGTGGCGTTGCTATACAGGAATTCTGTTTCATTGCTTATATTTTTATAGGTATAAGCATTACCCGGAGCAACCGTAGCCCGAAGCAATGCAGGATTTGCCGAAGAAGCTACTGTGATCGTGTCCGTATAAGAGATCTTCACCGGACTTGCAGATTGACCAGTAATAATTGCATACCCTCCGGCAGGAATCGTCACATTCCCTGTTTCTTCAAACGATACACTATAGACACTGCCGTCAGCGCGGTAAACGGCGGCGTCATAGATGCCTCCAACATCCCGCGCATCACTGTTGATAACAATCGACTTTGAGCCTGTGTTGCTAAACGTATAAGACTCACCTAACCGAACGATTTGTTTGGAGATCGCCTCCCCCGGTTTGTCCTTCCACGAGAACAGGCGATAATTTGCACCGAAGGTTACCGGAGCCGAAACTGCCGTAACAACAATCGAGTTCCCACTAGATACCTGCGGGTCTGTATACGTATTTTCCCGTTTTCCTTGCTGCGTTCCGTCTGGATAGTACTCCACCCAATCAAATCGGTTGCTGGAGGTTGCATTGGACCGCAATGTACGAAGGCTTGAAGAGATATTCGTAAATTCGTAGCTCTCGCCTTGCGAGAGAGTTACCCGGAAGTGAGACGGCTCCGCACTGACTTCAGCAGAAAAATCGTCCGTATAATCAAAGGTTACAGGGACCGACCCTTGCACGGTAATGATCGCAAACCCGCCGGGAGGCAGCTGTGGTGTACTAATCGAATCAAAGCCCTGGGAGTAGTAGCTGCCATCCGCCTCATAAACGGTATAATCGTACAGGCCATCCACCTCTCTGGCATTGTTATTCACAGGATTACGAAGTGTGCCATTATTGGTAAATTTGTAAGAAACACCTGGAGATAATGTTACTCGGCTAATAGCGTCATCCTGGCGATTACCGCCCATAAAGGATCTGTACGGACCCCCAACCCGGACCGGATTATCGGTAAGAAGAGTTAGCGTCATATACCTTCCCACGGCTACCAAAGGCATGGTCGAGGTATTCGTTCCCCGTGAGGTTTCCGTACCATTCGCGTCATAAACTACATAGTCAAATTTGTCCTTGGTGGTTCCAGAATGTTCAATTCGATCCGATTTCGTACCTACGTTTGTAAACTTATAGCTCTCTCCCGGATACAGCAGCACACTGTCATAGGCTGGTTCATCCGTTTCATACCCAATGAAGCCTTCGTAAGGGACACCTACCGTTACTGGTTCTTCTGAGGCTCCGGTTAAAATAATCGAATCACCCACGCTGAAGGAAGGCTTGGTATATGTGTCAAAACTTGACTTCTCTAGGGACCCATCTTCTTTATAAACCGCGTAATCGTAACGTTTCCCGTTTGTTGAAGTCGCGTCACTCATAATAGATCGACCTGCATAAGCTTGATTGGAAATGAAGTAGCTCTCTCCTCGGCGTAACGTCTTTTTTAACAGGGCAGGAACCGGGGAGTAAGCATATGAAAGTTCCGAATTAAAACTGACCGTCAGAGGATAAGGATAATCCACAGTAATGACCGTGGTACCCCCTTTGGATAGCACGCTTGCACTGCCAGTATGGGCGAGATCATCATAAGTTACCTTGCCTTCACTGTTGTAAGAAACATAATCATAGCGAATATCATTGCTGGATTTGGCATCCGTTGTAATCGAGATTAAGTTGGATGTATCGTTTGTAAATCGGACGCTCTCCCCCGGATAGATGACTAATTCCGTCTTCTCAGCAGCGAGTAGATAAACGCTATTCGTTACGGTATATACATCCTTCGTCACGGATGGGCTAGAATTGTGTTCAACAGGTGGCTTTACCACCCCAAGGGAATTCCAGCTGGATTCTCCTTCTGCCCTTAACGATACCGGCCCCAAACTTCCTAAAAACAACAGGGCGACAAGACAAGTTAATATTGCTTTGCTCCTCCTCATACAATTTCCCTCTCCTTCCATATTAAGGATTTTTGATTCATATCTCTTATCGGATCTCCTATTTAGTTGATAAATAGGAATATTGTACCTACATGTTCTTAGCTCAACTTCATCACCTCCCTTCCGAACCTTGCTCTTCTCATTGCAGTGCCCTTAATTGCAATAAAAAAAGAACCACGATAAATCTATCGCAGCCCTACAAAGTTAATGTTATGTGACCGACACTAACATTTTATTCTTTATCATCCAGCTCTATCGGTCTATAAGCGGACATGCAAAGGACAGAAGGCGGTCAAATAACGGACAGTTTTGTATAGAAGATGACTTATCATGGATCTATCTATGGATTAAATCAACACATAAGGTCGAAAAAATCCGTACAAGGCATATAAATGAATTGTCGAGCTCCATAGTCGAAAGGTAAAATATAGTTATCAAGCAGATAAAGGAAGGTGATCGTTTGCCCTTTACCATTGACAATACGATTCTTCTCTTCTCCCTGCTGTTGTTCATCGGAGTGTTTACCACCAAGTTTTCCTCGCGGCTCGGCTTGCCTTCCCTCGTATTCTTTATTGCTGTCGGCATGATCCTAAGTAAGTTTATTTACTATGACAACGCCGTGATCACCCAGCTCTTTGGCATCATGGCACTGATTGTCATCTTGTTTGAAGGCGGGCTGCAAACCAAGTGGCAGAACGTCCGTGGCGTATTGGCTCCTTCCTTGTCGCTGGCGACCCTCGGGGTTGTGCTGACCACGCTGGTCATTGGGGCTTGCGCAAAATACATCCTGGACGTCACTTGGCTGGAAGGTATGCTGTTTGGTTCGATCGTCGGTTCAACGGACGCCGCGGCTGTATTTGCAGTGCTCGGCGAGAAAAACATCAAGCAGAAGCTCACCTCCACCCTTGAGGTTGAATCCGGGTCGAATGACCCGATGGCTGTCTTTTTAACCGTCTCAGTCATCCAGCTGATCCAATCCCCGAATGCTAGTATGTTCACGATGATTTTGAGTTTTTTCTGGCAGATGGGCTTGGGGTTGGCGATGGGCTTGCTCTTAGGAAAAATCGCGGTTTGGTGCATCAACAAAATCAACCTCGATTCCTCCGGGCTGTATCCCGTGTTAGCGATGGCTTTTGCGATCTTTACCTACAGTTCTACGTCCTTGCTCAAAGGGAGCGGACTTCTTGCCGTCTATGTCATGGCGATGTGGGTTGGTAACGCCGACCTCACCTACCGCCACTCCATCTTCCGGTTTAACGAAGGCTTTGCCTGGATGATGCAAATCCTCATGTTTATTCTGCTTGGACTTCTGGTCTTCCCCGCTGATCTCATTCATATCATCTGGCAAGGCATGGCGTTATCCATCTTATTGATGTTTGTCGCCCGGCCGATCGGTGTCTTCCTCAGTACGATGTTCATGAAATTTAACGTGAAAGAGAAGCTCCTGATCTCTTGGGCCGGACTGCGCGGTGCAGTGCCGATCGTGCTGGCCACTTACCCACTTATCGCCGGCGTTGAAGATGGCCACCTCTTTTTCAATGTTGTCTTCTTCGTTGTGTTGACCTCCGCTTTAATTCAAGGGGCGACGATCTCGCCTTTAGCAAATCTTCTAGGCCTGTCCGAGGGCAAGAAAACCATAGTTCCACATGCACTAGAGCTGGTATCTATGGGCAAAACCAATCACGAAATTGTAGAAATCCAAGTCAGCGAAAATTCTGCCGCAGACGGACAAGAGCTCAGGCAGCTGAAAATGCCGCAGGATTCGTTAGTCAACGCCATTATCCGCGACCAGAAAATGATCACCCCAAGAGGCCACACCCGCTTGCAAGCCGGGGACACCTTATATGTTCTGGCGCGAAAAGGACAAACCGATGAGATCAAAGCGCTGTTTCATGAGCAGGTGTTTTTGCAGGAGAGTAGTTGAGAGAGGGAACAGAACATCTGTGAAGAAATGACTTGGTATCCATTTTTCTATGCCTTATACTTGAATGTGATTGTTAATATTTGGGAGGGCATAGATGGAATGCAGAAATACAGTAATATCATTTGCAGTTTGATTCTCGCTGCTGCTTTTCTAGGAGGATGCTACATCTTAGCTGAACGGGGAGAGGACAAGTCCGAGGAGGAGGTTCATGCCAAGACGGATATCGCAAATAAGTCGATCTTAACCGAAAGTGAATTAGCCGATTACCTAGGCATTCCCATGAGTGACCTGCAGGACCTTCTGGAGTTGGATCGGAAGAAAAGAGAAAATTTACAGGGCACACGCTCATGTGATACTTACTCGATTTTACCTAGCATGGTCTTGCCTAACCGGAGTCATCTCTTCTTGAAGAGCAAAGTAGATAAATGGGCGGAGTATCAAATCATGCACGGATTGTGAGGCGGGAAATTTTGAGGAGAGATAAGAGCGTTGGCACCCCAAAAAAAGATCCAACAGAAGAGAAAAAAGGGCACAGAGGGGCACTAACGACTATGAAACGAAGAACTATGCTGCTCTTGATTCCCCTTGGGATTCTCGCCATGATCGTACTTTTTCTAAACGTGTATCCCACGCTGGTCAGAAACACGAAATATGATCTCCAGCTCGGGTTTGTCCAAAACCAAGAATTCCCTAGGATCAACGATCCTTCGGATCATTTTAAGAACGAGGCCCGGCTTATCGCCATGGCCATCTATCCGGACAAGAAGGAAAGCCTACGTCAGGCTCAGTTATATGTCACCAAACGCGGAGACAGCGAAATCCTTCAGGTTGAGACCATGAGAGAGACGGCGGATTTAGCGGCCTTTGAAATGCGGCTGAACAATCTGCAGTGGGAACCCGGAGAGTACACCTTGTACTTCAAACGCGGCACGGATATTCAGATGAAGCTTGATTTTACGTTGGAGTAGTGGATGCTCGTCAGCCGAATAAACGAAAATAACCCGCCCAGGTTAGCGCCAAGGGTGCGGGTTATTGATCCAAACCATCTAAAGCATATCATGGCAGTTTCATTCCTGCAATTTACGAGTTAGCCAGTGCTGTTCTATTAGTGAACTTCACTTGAATTACCATCAATTTTTTTATATGCCTGTCCAGTGGAATACCATTTTTTCTGCTTCTTCAAATTGGTCATCCCGGCTCAATACAAAACCATGACTGCTATCGGTCTCTCTTCTTGCCATTACAGATACACCTGCCTGTAATAACCTTTACGCATACTTTTCCGCATCTTCTCCACGGTAATTATTCCAACAAGAAAAATTTACAGCTTCAGGTAACCCAATCAGCATTTCGTGCGATTCTAAGATCAGAGACGCGGTGGGGGCCAGTCTGTCATCCTTGTCAATATAAGCGTCGTAATACAGTTGAGACAGTCGTGCATACGCCGTCGGATCGATATCCTTTTCCTCGTCTACAAAAGCACTATTTATTCAGGATGGCAATAGAGGCGGATCATTCTCCGATTGAACAACATTGGGAGAAAACGCTTCGGCTAGTTATCCATAGGGGGAAGCAACGGTCGGCATCGCCCTGTTTAACCACCTCAAACTGCTAATTCTGGACGAGCCGACTAACGCCCTCGTTCCTATCGGCATTCAGGAACTTCGGGGAGCTGATGATGATTTTTCACGTATTGATTTTCCGTCCATAACTACACAAGACTGTCCTAATCATACTTAAAGCCGGCAAGCAGTTGGGGAAGGGCTTGCCCGCCTTGATGATGAGTTGGCTTGAATATTGTTTGAGCGAGTCGAAGAAATTATCTCGAAACGCTCTCAATTTATCAAAATTCTCGCTATTATCCCAAATTTGTTAATTGATCAAATTATTGTTATAATGAATTAAGTTATGAACGGGGAGGGAACTTTCATGATTGACGATCACGGGAAACCTTTTTCTGACTCTGCTGATCCACACGGTGCTAAAGCTTATTTTGACACAAACGAAAAAAAGTTGCATTCTCATGGTGTTCCTGGACTTCGGAGACAAATTACAAATTTATTGATTTTAGTTGGTATAATTGCAGTAATTATTCTGTTGAGCAAAATCTTATAATTACTATATACTATCTAAAGAAAAGCCGTTGTTTTTGCAACGGCTTTTCTCTATTTTGTTTCTATGGCAGGAAAGTAAATCCGTCTAATGTTCTTGCAGTTGTTTCATGAATATACTTCGAGTCAATTCTCAATACTCCTACGCCCTGAAGTACCGCTGCTCCAAGAATTGCACCCTCAGTAACATACTTAGGGCTTGCTGAATAATCAAAAAATCCTTATCTCACAAGGGTTTAGAGACACTTTTGTCGAATTCATCTGCAAAGAAAACACGGAAAATCGGTAAAAAACCTTGCAGATGGAGTGAGCGAAAGTGTTCGTGCTGAATCGAGATATGGCAGACTTGTTGGAAAACTTCTATTTGCCCTTTGGCGGAAAATTAAATCCAACCAATCGGTGGGTGCAGCTTGCGGCGATCATCCCTTGGGACAAAGTAGAAGAGAAATATGTGAGCTCGTTCAAGTCCCCAGCCATCGGCCAAAAGGCGTACTCGGCACGTATCGCCCTCGGCTCGCTCATCATCAAGGAGCGCCTTGGTTTAAGTGACCGCGAGACCACCTTACAAATCCAGGAAAATCCATATTTGCAGTTCTTCTTGGGCTACACCGCGTATGTCGATGAAGTGCCGTTTCATCACTCCCTGCTCACGCATTTTCGGGAACGGCTCGGCTTGGAAATCCTAGCTGAAGTCAACGACTGGATCGCCCAAGCCGCGCTGCAAGCAGAGCGAGAGGTCGAGGCGAAACCGAAATCGTCCAAGCGAGATCGCGATGACGATGACAACGACGCGGGCGGCTCGCAGCTCACCATGGAGGTAGGGGACGCTTTCTCTATTCCCGAGGAGCCCCCTGTTGTGGCGAAGAAACCCCGCAACATGGCGAAAAAGCTACACGTCCTGCCATCTACAGCCGCACCGACAGCGGAAGTCATGAACAAGGGCACCCTCATGCTGGATGCGACATGCGCGCCTGCGGACATCAAGTATCCGACTGACTTGGGGCTGCTGAATCACGCCCGTGAAATCCTGGAAGACATCATCGACGTGCTGCACCGTCCCCATGTCGGAGCGATGGAGAAGCCGCGCACGTACCGCGAGAAAGCCAGAAAATCGTACCTGAGTGTTTCCAAGCAACGCAAGGCATCGGGCAAGGTGATCCGCAAAGCGATCAAAAAGCAACTTGGCTACGTGGGACGGAATCTGCGGATTATTGAAGCCCTCGTGAAGTATACGCCTCTCACGGAACTGAGCAAAAGACACTATCGCCAGCTTCTGATCATCTCGGAGCTCTACCGTCAGCAGCGCGAAATGATGGAGAAGAAAACACATATCGTCGCCGATCGCATCGTGAGTATCGAACAGCCGCATGTACGTCCGATGGTTCGAGGCAAAGCTGGAGCGAACGTGGAGTTCGGCGCCAAAATCGCCGCCAGTCTGGTGGACGGTTACGCCTGGATCGAAACGGCACAATGGGACAGCTTCAACGAGGCAACCACGCTGCAAGCATCGGTGGAAGCGTACAAACAACGATTCGGGTATTATCCCGCCGTCATTCTAGCCGATAAAATCTACCGCAATCGAGACAACCTGAACTATTGCAAAACGCTAGGGATTCGCCTTAGTGGCCCGAAGCTCGGCAGACCCTCGAAAGAGCAAAGTGAAGTCGCCGATCGTCGGCAAGAGCGCCAGGACGCTGTACAGCGTAATGCGATCGAAGGAAAATTTGGAGAAGGCAAGCGCAAATTGGGCCTAGGTCGCATTCGGGCGCGTGGCGCCGAAACCAGTTTGACCGTCATCGCCCTTCAGTTTCTGGTCATGAATCTGGAGCGGCGACTGCGGGTTCTCTTTTTGCATTTTTTCAGACTGCTTGGGTTTAGAGACTTACGTTGGGTGTAAATGGAACGAATCTTGTTCAGCAAGCCCTACTTACCAATTACTGTTCCGGCTTCAGGTGACCCCTCACAAATGAACCGATCCCCACACTTACATTTATAGAGGCCAGGGGTAACTTCCCAGTGAATGCGATTATAATCTTCATCACATAGGAAGGCAAATCCTTGAGGTCTCATTTGGTGATTACCTGCATAATAAGTACATGTTGCTTCTGGCATAATCAACAACTCCTTATTTTGATAACATTTTGATTTTGGGTATTAAAAAGCTTTAGGGCCACTATCTTTTAAAACAAACAAATTTTCTCTCCCCTTCCACTAGAGCATTCCCATCTTGATCGCTTTGCTGACTAGTAACCAGACGATCTTTGTGAACGTCGAATACAGATAGAGCGTGTGCCGTCGTCCTTCAATTTGAAGCTTATCCCCGCTCCAAGAGGCAGCCCCTCAGTGATAACGTCGGCAAACAGCACACGATAATGTCACAGACTGATCTCCGACTGCAGTCTCCGGAAAGGACAAAATGCACAGAGACTGAAACCTCCGCTTGAAGCAGCGGCTAAGCTCCGGTTCTACTCCGACTCAACAGCCGCACGAATAGTCTCGTAGAAGACAAACCTTCGTAGTCCCGATCGGGGTCTATAACAGTAGCTCCAAGGTCATCTGCATCATCTCACCTACCTTCGCTTGCTTTTGCTTTTCCCCACTTGTGTTCCATGGATCACTCTGCCGTCTCCCTTTTCGACGAGTCCTCCGATTATCCACTGTTACACACCTTTCCCATATAGCACCTACCTAGCCTCACATCCGATACAATGGGCTCGTCCGAAGCAATAGCTAGCCGTATGATTTCTGGAACTGGTGAGAAAAAAACAGGACCGAGAAAATCTCACTCTCGGCCCTGCTTAAGGATGAAGATCTATCTTTCGACACTATCATTTTATTTCAGTTCAGCGACCGTCATCGGCCCTTAAGCGGACAAACAACGGAACGAAAAAGGTCTGATAGAGGTCAGGAAAAGAGTAAAAAAGTCGACTAAACTGCCAAGCTAAAGGATATCAACAATTCATAAAATAGTTCTGTATGACAAATAACCGCAATCCTTATCAAATTCTTATAATTCCCCCTTACCATAGGTTCCAGAATGGATGAAAAGGATGAGTACACATGAACCATAACCTTATTCTGCAGACGCAGAACCTATGTAAAAGCTTTAAGGGGCAGCAAGCCGTCAATAACGTCTCGCTCGCGATTCAGGAGAACTCCGTGTACGGATTGCTGGGACCCAACGGTGCTGGGAAATCCACCTTGCTTAAAATGCTGACCGGCATGCTGCGGCCGACTTCCGGTGAGATTCAATTTCTAGGCGCCCCCTGGTCGCGCGAGCATTTATCCCAAATCGGCGCTCTTATTGAGTCGCCTCCGCTCTACGAGAATTTAACGGCCCGAGAAAATCTCAAAGTGCGGACTACACTTCTTGGTCTACCGGACATTCGCATCGATGAAGTGTTGCAGACGGTGGGTTTAACGAACACTGGGAAAAAACGCGCCGGCCAGTTCTCCATGGGAATGAAGCAGCGGCTGGGGATCGCCATTGCCCTGCTCCACCGCCCCAAGCTGCTGATTCTTGACGAGCCCACCAACGGTCTCGATCCGTTTGGCATTCAGGAGCTGCGCGAGCTGATTCGCTCTTTTCCAAAGATGGGGATCACGGTTATCTTGTCCAGCCACGTCCTATCCGAAGTAGAGCAAATCGCGGATCACATCGGCATTATTGCCGGAGGCGTGCTGGCTTATCAAGAGGCAGTTACTCCGGGAGAACATCTTGAATCCCTATTTATGCAAATTGCTCGTGAGCACCAGAAAGGAGAGCAATAAGATGCAAGCTTACCTCCGTGCAGAATTTCTTAAAACCAAACGAACTTTTACGAGAAAACTGACCTGGCTAGCCCCTCTGCTCACCTTGCTGCTATGCGCGGTATTGATGGGCGGACGCTTCTTTCAAATCGCCAGCTACAACTGGTGGTATACCCTTTTGCTTCCCGGAGCGCTCACTTTGATGTGCACGGGTGTAATCCAAAAAGACAGCAAAAAGCTAAAATATCGAGCGATCCTCGGATTGCCGGTGCCTCTGCCCAAGATTTGGCTCGTTAAAATCGGCGTGATCGCCGGGCTGTTATTGGTTTCCTCGGTCATTTTAATGCTCGGGATTGCGCTTAGCGAGCTAGTCTTCCCTGGTGGATTGACTTTAGCGGATCACGCTTTGGGCAGCTTGCTGCTCTTTCTGACCTTCCTTTGGCAGATCCCGCTCTGTCTGTTCTTAACCGACCGGATCGGCATGTTTGCTACGATGATCGTGAATGTGCTGGGGAACATCGCCTGCAACGTTCTGTTGGCTACGACGGCGTATTGGTGGGCTGTGCCCTATGCGATTCCGTCTCGGCTGATGTGCGCCGCGATCGGCGTGCTTCCTAACGGGTTGCCGGTTCCCGAAGGTGATGCCTTATGGGACAAGAGCGTTATTTTGCCAGGGGTGTTGATCACGCTTAGCCTGTTCTTCCTGCTGTGCATCTTGACGATGCGTGTATTCCGCCATCGGGAGGCCAAGTAATATGAGCACCTACTTCCGTTGTCTCCGATCTGAACTTATCAAGCTCCACAGACAACCAACCCTGTGGGTGCACTTGCTCGTCCCGCTGGCCGTGATCGTGATTTTCTTAGGTTATTACGCCTATACTCCGTTTACGCCAGCTTCTAAAGTGAGCGGTTATTTGCAGGTGCTTGCGGTTTCTTTTCCAACGATGATCGGTATCATCTGTGCCATCGCTGCGGACCAGGAGGCTACCGCCGGAAACTATCAGCAGCTTCTCACCTTGCCGAACCGCCTTATTGCCCTGGCTGGTAAGCTGACCGTGCTTCTCCTGCTGGGCTTAGGCAGTACAATTCTGGCTTCGGTGGGGTTCGGAGTTGGCTTCCTGTATTTATTGTCTCAATCTCCGTATGGGCTCACGTTCTATATCGAAGCCGCGGGGCTCCTGTTCGGAAGCAGCTTGTTTCTCTATGCTCTGCACCTCTACGTGGGTCTGCGCTTTGGCAAAGGGGCATCCATCGGTCTTGGGATTCTGGAGAGCCTCGTGTCTGCCCTCCTGCTGACCGGTCTTGGGGATCATAACTGGATCTATATCCCTTGCGCCTGGGCTGCCCGGTTCGTTAGCCTTTGGATGCAATACGGGGTCGCGAACACTGCCTCCCTCCCGATCCCGGCGAGCTCTTTGCTTGAACCCGGAATCCTTACCTGTCTTACAGGAACCTTGGCAATCATGGTATTCTTAGGAGTGTGGTTCCGGCGATGGGAAGGTACGAGATCGCTGGACTAAACTTAGATCTCATCAATAAAGAAGGGATAGAACATGGCCCATATTCTTGCGGTAGATGATGATCCAGCCGTACTGACCTTAATTCGGAATATTTTGCAAAAAGAAGGACATCTCGTCACAGCTCTCTCCTCTCCTTCTGATGTGTTAACGCTGCAATTGGGAAGCTTTGACCTGATCGTGCTGGACGTGATGATGCCGGAGTTGGACGGGTTCACCCTCTGCCGGCAAATTCGCAGCAAGGTCGACTGCCCCATCCTGTTTCTGACTGCCAAATCCATGGAAAATGATCTGGTGGAGGGCTTAAGCATCGGGGCGGACGATTATATCATCAAGCCGTTTGGCGCAGGCGAGTTAAGGGCGCGAATTGCTGCCCACCTCCGCCGGGAAAGCCGGGAACGGCGCAGCGTTCTCTTGATCGGCGAAGTACATTTCAACCTGTCGGGCAAGGAGATGCGGGTGCGGGATACCCTCATCCCGTTGACCAAAAGCGAATATGCCATCTGCGAATTTTTGGCATTACATCGGGGGCAGGTGTTCTCGAAGGATCAGATTTATGAATCCGTGTTTGGATTCGATGGAGAAAGTGAAGTTTCTACTATCGTCGAGCATGTCAAAAATATCCGTGCCAAGCTGAACCAAATGAACGTGAATCCGATTGAAACCGTGTGGGGGATAGGTTACCGATGGAAATAGCCCGAGTCACGCCAGGACCGAAAGAAACCAAGCTGCGTACGCTGTTTCTTAAATATTTAGCCGCTTTTTGTCTGGGAACGATTGGGCTTGCCCTATTGCTAGCCTTGATCTTTATGGGGTTGCTGTTCTCGGGAGTCGTTCTCCCGGCAGACTATGCCGAGAAGCAGGTGGAGGACGTCAAGTCTCGTCTCACGGCGGGACAGGAGGTACGGCTAGACTCGCCCTCTGCGTTGTACCAATATGCGAAGTACACGGTGGACGGGAAGCTCCTGGAACACAGCTTATCCGCCAAGCAAAGTGAGACGGCGTGGAAGCGTATGGAGGGGGGCCAAGCGAAAGGTTACTCTTTCCTATATCATTATACGAAGGTGACGCATGGCCAAGAGGTCTATATCTTCCGGTATTCTCTTGCGGCCCAGTTTAACTTAGAGCCCCTGCGCCGCTTGATGCCTAGTGCGGAACTGGCCTTTTTTGTGCTGTTCTGCATTCTCTTTCTGCTTCAAGCCGTTCTGTTGGCCTCATCGTTTGGACGAAAGTTAGCTCGCAAAATGAGCGGACTCCAGGAGGCAACCCAGCGCATTCAGGAGCAGGAGCTGGACTTCTCCATCCAATACAGCGGGATCGCTGAAATTGACCAAGTGCTTAGGTCCATGGATCAGATGCGGGATGCCCTGAAGAGCTCGCTGGAGCAGCAATGGAATCTGGAGCGCCGCCGCCGGGCTCAAATCTCAGCGCTCGCCCATGACGTCAAAACTCCGCTCACCATCGTTCGCGGCAATGTTGAGCTCCTCTCGGAAACGGAGCAGTCGGACGAGCAACGGGAATACACCGAATATATCGCCCAAAGCGCCCGCCAGATGGAAGCTTATATCAAGACCTTGATCGAAATCACGAATACGGAAACTGCGGCTTCCTATCAGCCCGTCAACCTCGATCTGAAAGAGTTCATCCATGCGCTCGAAGTCCAGATGCAGGCTCTCGCCGCAGTTAAAGAGCTTTCCGTCGCAGTCCACTTCGTTGGCGAACTGCCGGACGAGTTCTATGCCGATCCTGTCTTGTTGGAGCGCGCCCTCATGAACGTCATCGCCAACGCCATGGATCACGCTCCGGCGAAGAGTAAAATCACGCTATCGGTGGAGGCATTGGGCGATCGGATTCAATTCCGCGTGACCGACGAAGGTCCGGGCTTCTCGCCCGAAGCGCTCAAGTACGCCACCGAACAATTCTATATGGGCGACCCCTCCCGCCGAAGCAACGGACACTACGGCATGGGCCTCTATATCACCCAATTTGTTGCCCAATTGCATGGGGGTGAACTGCATCTCGCCAACTCTCAGGTGACAGGCGGGGGCGAGGTGACGATGGAGGTGCCGGTGTATCCTTAAATTTCTTACATGGCTCCCCCTCCTGGCTGTGCCCAGGAGGTTTTTATTCTCTCCTTAAGTCACTTCAATTCTTGCACCAGTTTTTAATTATTTGGTCAGTCCGTTCTCGGAAAAGGCATCGGTTCGAATTACAAATGCCACCTCTTGGATGTCGTGATCCCAACTACACAATAGCCGGAAACCTCTCAAGACAGCGCCTGGTTCATAATCCTTACTGTCTGAGCTCGCATAGGCCAGCATATTCTCCTTAAGAACAAACGAAGCTGTACCATGATCGAACTTCAACTCAAGCCTACTAAACTCGGGTATCTTATATTTCATCTTCCCTTCTTCCGTCAAAATATAATCAATCAGCTCGTACGAGCCTGGTTCAGTTGTTTGGTCATGAAATTTTATTTGAATCGTTTCTCCTAAATTAACATAGGGAAGATCTGCAACATTATTTTCCATAATGGATTGAAAAGGAGTCATATTACTGTAATCCGACTTTTCCACGTTCTTTGAAATAATAACCGGATTAATATCCTGATTATTGGCCTTTACTTCTACAGGATTCCCCTCACCACCAGCCTTGGCAGAATTGTTATCACCACTACAAGCCGTGACCGTGATGAGTAGCGCCAAACTGAAAACCAGAAGCACGATTTTTTTCAATATCTATCTCACTTCCTTTATTATTTAAAATCGGTCCTATCCACGTTCGAAGATAGGACCTCTTAACTCGCTCGAAAAAAAGTTCCTTTAATTATTAAAAAAATCAATTAATCCATGTGCAATTGATGGGGCAATGATGTTTTTCGTCCGAGAATAAATGAATACAAAGATTAGATGCATTAAACCTTTCAACAATAGATCGAACCAGTCGTGTGTTATAAACTCATAAAGGCTCATCTCGGATCGGACCATATGAAAAGGAATATGTAGGATTGCGAACATAAATGAACCTGTAAAAATTGCAAGGTATTTATTACTAATAAGAGTAAAAATTCGTGTTTGAAGATATCCCCGAAATATAACTTCCTCGGCAAATCCAATTATAACAATATAATATATAAGTTGTAACAGCGCATTCCCTAGGCTAAGTTGAATAGTATAATTCCCTTTTAAATATCCAAATATCGGTAATGCATTTAATGGTACAGCAGCGATTAGTCCAATAATAATAGATTTAAGTATCTTGAATTTAGTAATTCCAATGGTCGATAGAGAATGCCCACGAAATAATAAAATCAACATAATAGGGAGTAATTGAAATACGAACATGGGAACACTTAGTATAATTCTTAATAAACTAATATTATTAATATATTTGGACGTCTCATATAATAAATTCGTGCTGAACATCATTACCCCAAACAGATACGTACACGTCATTAGATACACATAATACAAAATCAGAATAATACCATCTTTTTTATTCACATTTATGGTATCTTCATAAGAAAATAGATTGAGTCGTTTCTTCACTTCCATTAGATCTCCTAAGTAGTTATTTTTCTGTCTCAACTATCAAAATTATTTTCTGATACTAATCTAATTTTCTAGCTGAAACTAACAGTTCACTGGTTATGGGATTTATATTTAAGTTTGGAAACGTAGACTATAATTTTCTGTTATATTCACAGCATTGTTTATTTTTCCATTACTTATTTGTAGAACTCGGTCAGTACTATAGATGATTTTTTGGTGATGTGTTTTATAAAGAATAGTCGAGTCATTACATTCTCTACGAAAGTTTCCCCATACGATTTGTTCTGTCAAATCATCAAGCCCGGAAGTAGGCTCATCCAATATGGTATTTAATCCTTCAGTTTTATCAAATAAATATTCTAATTTGACCTGATTTAATACCTTCCTAATATTATCTATATCAATCTGTTCTTCTTTCAACCCCTAGGTAATATTTTCTAATAAGCTACCTCTAAAAATAGAACTTTCATCTAGCATAAATCCTATTGTAGTTTTTTCACTACTTTTATTCTCTTCCATTGATATTGTTCCTTGGTACTTATATGAAGCGAATCTGTTCGCCAAGCAGCGTTTCCCCAACCTGCGGATGCTGGCGCGTTTCCACCACAATATCCATATTCAAGCTGCCAATGACCGCCACTTTCGGTTTATTCATCGCACTCTATCCTTCCTGAAAATTGGGTATCTTTATCTTATTTAGGATTAAACGCCAACGTCGAGTCTCTGGCGATCAGCCAAATCAATCCGCTCACGGCAAACAAGCCCAGAGATAAAGTAAGCCAATTCAGCCCCGTTAATGAGTAGCCCAAGCCACCTGTCATCATGCCGCCAGAAAGGACGATCAGGACCAGTCCAGGAATCGTAAAAATATAATCCGCGACCATCACGTTCTTAGCCGCATTGTGCATAATTTGGGGATTCCCGGTCCGGTCTGCCCGGCTCTTCCAAAATGCCGCCGTGATGATATTTCCCACCATCAATAAGACACCTAGTACATGCAAGGTTAACCATAATCCCACAACCGATCACCCTTTCTCTTCCCGTTCTCTAACGGGGCTCAATATGTTCGTCATCAGTGAAGTTAAGTCCTGTGCATTAACCAGCGCGTGCACGTTCGGAATTCTTGCACGAATTCGGAATCCCAGCGTCATCAGCGTGAACAACTCAGCCGTTTTGTCCGCCTCAACGGTTTCGGGAATAACGCCGTGCTGCTGACCCGTTTCAATCCAGAGCTGAGATAAGTAAACGGTCCGCTCATAATACTGCTCCAAATAACAGTCGCTGTATCATAACCACTTCCTCGGCAAATGACCTAATTCATTTACTAATTTGGAATATATAGTAATATATGAAGAGGGATTTTCCACTAAAAGGTTGAGGTTACTATGCTAAAAATGATTGGAATGGAAATCAAGCAGTTTATTCGGACTCCGTTGTGGATGGCTCTATTTGCTTTAACCATCGTTGCAGCTATATTTTTGCCAAGGTCAAGCTTAACTGATCTCTCGGTTGTGCCTGGCCTAGTCTATTTTATGATGGTGATGTCCCTTCTATTTTCAATCTATGGCGCGGAAATTGCACGAATGGAAATCAACAACCATGCTGAGGAGCACCTTTTCGTAACACCTAAGTATGCCTTATATCATCGAAGTAAGCTCCTGTATTGGTTGACGCTGTCTGCTGCCATTTACTTTCTTTTCTATATAACTGTTATGGCCTACATCGGAATTACTTACAACAATATCACCAAGTCAGACATCCTGGATTCCCTGCTCTATACGGTGTTATGTTGGTTCATTCCCTTTTTCTACTCCATCATCCTGGGATATCTTGTGTACCGAAGTCTTCCTGGCATTTATAGCTATTTGATCATGATTTTTTTGTGGTTCTTAACCATGCCTTATAATTCCATGTTGGGCTTTATTCCACAAACCTTGGGTGGTTGGCTGATTAACGGGGACCCGAATATGATTCTAATCTTCTCCTCCAGTCCGTTGCTATGAACGTTTTTGTCAAGCCCTCGGTTTTAANTCTGCCTGAGNACGTGGCGCGAGAGCAAAAATGCGAGCGACGGTCGGCACGCTGCTATCCGTGGGTTGGTTACCACATGTTATGCCTTCGTCAGGGAGAGCCCTTGCAAGCTAGAAACGCACGTTCAGTTTCTTTCAAAACCTAGTGCAAACGGACAACGCAAATTCTCTCCTGAACCTTCGTTTGCTCCCGGGCCTCGTGCTCCGGCG
>NZ_JADQ01000067.1:0-21343 GCF_000518465.1 Paenibacillus sp. J14
CTTCCCAAACGCGCTCAATGACGGGCATCGCCTCCTGGTAAGCTAATGGCCGATTACGTTTCGATTTCGCTGGTGTCAGCGCAGGAGGGTTCGTGAGAGCGCGGATAGCATGCTTCCGATGGCACCCCAGCACCTTCACGGCGTTGTCAAGGATTGCAGATTTCTCATTTCGCGATTTCGCTCTCATGTATTGATCAGCCAAGGTACGGATTACTTCACGTCGTGTTTTCATGCTCAGTTTCAAAACACATCCCTTCGGTAACATTTCGATGTGAGTGAACCGATGCCTCTTTAGTAACATTTTAACTGAGTGATCGCGGGATCTTGACTTGGTAAATTGCACATGGTATAGTATTTGAGGTTGCAAGATATTTTTGGATTGCAAGCAGAGGCCCCGGCTTCTCACCTGACCGACGCACGTGTTGGCTGGTTTTGATCCGTTCATTTATGAATGCTTATGTTCATGAAGAATTGACGATCAATGAGGGATGCGGGTATTGGGCCTGCATCCTTTTTATGTGTGTGAGTACAGGGTCCGAGTCATTACTTAAGACCATTTGGAGGTGGAGGATTATCAGTAAGGAACATTTGATCAATGAAGAGATTCGTGCGAAAGAGGTCCGTCTGGTAGGTGCTGAAGGCGAACAAATCGGCATCAAGCCGCTGCGCGAAGCGTTGCAGATGGCGATGGACCTGAATCTGGATCTGGTGAACGTTGCGCCGACTGCCAAGCCGCCGGTATGCCGGATTATGGACTATGGCAAGTTCCGTTACGAGCAGCAGAAGAAAGAGAAGGAAGCCCGCAAGAATCAGAAAATTGTGGACATCAAGGAAGTGTGGTTCCGCGCGAATATCGAGGAACACGACTTCCAAACGAAACTTCGCAATGTGATCAAATTTTTGAAAGATGGCGACAAGGTTAAGTGCTCGGTTCGCTTCCGCGGACGGGAAATTACCCATGCCGACATCGGGAAGAAAATTCTCGACCGCGTCAAAGATGAGGTTGCGGAAATCTCGAATGTTGAACGAGTTCCGAAGCTGGAAGGACGCAGTATGATCATGATCCTGGCACCGAAAAACTAATCGTTTGTTTTCTATATATGATCGTTCCGAATGCGGAATGACCTGAAAGAGAAAACGGGCGTTCACAAACTTTGAGGGGGAAGTACAATGCCTAAAATGAAAACCCACAGCAGCCTGAAAGGCCGCTTCAAAATTACCGGATCCGGTAAAGTTAGACGTTACAAAGCGAACCGCAATCACTTGCTGTCCCATAAGTCCAAACGTGCAAAACGTGTTTTGGCTAACAGCCCTGTTGCATACGCAGGTGACGTTCGCCGCATGAAGCAGCAACTGGCGAACCTGAAGTAGTATTCGAAGGAACAATTTACACAACTTATTGGGAGGTTTTTTAAATGGCAAGAGTAAAAGGCGGATTCGTCGTTCGTCGTCGTCATAAAAAAGTACTGAAGCTGGCTAAAGGTTATTTTGGTTCCAAACACCGCATTTTCAAAACTGCGAACGAGCAAGTGATGAAATCCTTGCTGTACGCTTACCGTGACCGCCGCGCGAAAAAACGCGACTTCCGCAAACTGTGGATCGTTCGTATTAATGCGGCAGCTCGCATGAACGGTTTGTCCTACAGCAAATTGATGCATGGCTTGAAGCTCGCTGACGTGAACATCAACCGCAAAATGCTGGCTGATCTCGCAGTGAACGACTTGAATGCCTTCAATTCTTTGGCAGCTGTTGCTAAAGAGAAAATCAACGCGTAAAACTCAAACGATAAGGCGCTGTTTCCGGAACTTCCGGGACGGCGCTTTTTTTGGGGATCGAGCCGTCTGAGGGGAATTACATAGACTGGAGCCGTGTTGGTGTTTTCGGTGCGCTATTTCCTGGAAATCCATGGAATGTTCCCGGGGTAGGAGATTTTGCCTTCGCCAGAAAGCCTTGAGTTTAGGGCATGGAATTGTCGGAAATATGGAATGCTATAGAAGAACCGCACGACACGATTGTCAATCTTACAAACCTGGGTAATCACTAATGTTTGCTCGTGAATCAGGTGTGAATGTTCGGAAATCCCGCGGTTCACTGCATAATCTCACATGACGCGAACATTGGATGATAAATTTGTCGAAAGTAAGCGTTTTATTGAAAATAAAGGCGAAAATTATTTAACCCAAGGTTATTAAAAGTATGGATTTTAGAATATTTTACAGGTATAATCTGTCTGTGTGGTCAACTTAGACAAGACTCACAAAATTTTAAGGGGGATTAACCGCAATGAACAAAGCTTTCAAACTTTCTTTACTCTTGGTGCTCGCATTTACTCTGGTTTTGGCGGGATGCGGCAACAAAAATGCAGCAAACAACGGCGGAACAACTAATGCAGGGAATGCCGGAAATACAGCAGACAACACGCAAGCAGGCAATGGCGAAACGGCAACCGATGCATCGAAGATTAAAGTCGGTCTCGTTACTGACGTGGGCGGCGTAAACGACAAATCCTTTAACCAATCGGCATGGGAAGCTTTGACTGAGCTGAATAAAGAGACTGGTCTCCAAACCAAATATCTGCAAAGTAACCAAAGCTCTGACTATGTGCCAAACTTGAACCAGTTTGTACAAGGCGGTTATGACTTGACTTGGTCGATCGGTTTTGACCTTGGCGATGCAACATTGGAAGTTGCCCAAGCAAATCCAGATGCCAAACTGGCGATCATCGACAACGTGGTTGATGCTCCTAACGTAGAGTCCGTAACGTTCGCCGAAAACGAAGGTTCCTTCCTGGTCGGCGTTGTTGCAGGTCTGACGACAAAAACGAACAAAATCGGTTTTATCGGCGGTGCGGAAAGCCCGGTTATCAAACGCTTTGAAGTTGGTTTCCAAGCGGGTGTAGCTGCGGTTAACCCAGATGCCAAAGTAACCGTGACTTATGCAGGTGCTTATGACAAGCCGGATATCGGTAAATCCTTGGCAACTCAATTGTTTAACGATGGCGCCGACATTATCTTCCCGGCTGCAGGTCAAACGGGGAACGGCGTATTCAACGAAGCAGCGGCTCGTAACCAAGCCGGCGGTGCTAACAAACTGTGGGTTATCGGCGTAGACAAAGACCAATCGCTGGAATTCGGTGATGAAGTAACGCTGACTTCCATGATGAAACGCGTTGACGTTGCCGTTAAGAACGTAACGCAACAAGTGATCGACGGTACGTTCAAAGGCGGTCAAGTAACGAACCTGACGCTGAAAGAAGACGGCGTAGGTTTGCCGGAAGAGAATCCGAACCTGAGCCAAGAAATCTTGGACAAAGTCGAAGAATTCAAACAAAAAATCATCAATGGCGAAATTACGGTTCCTGCGGAGTAATCAGAAATTGCCAGAAGTTTACGTCCGTATGGACAGTGGAATATAATAAAATTATTCAAGCGAGCAAGGCCAGTGGATCTACTGGCCTTGTTGCTTGCGTTAATCCCATAATGGTGAGGGTGGTTTCATGAGCGCTGAAGCTCCCGTAGTCGAGTTGAAGCAAATCACAAAACGTTTTCCCGGTATCGTCGCGAACGATTCCATCAGCCTGACCTTACGCAAAGGTGAGATTCACGCCTTGCTAGGCGAGAACGGCGCGGGTAAATCAACGTTGATGAACATTTTATTTGGACTGTATCAACCGGATGAAGGCACTATCGAAATGAATGGCCAGCCGGTGACGATCGACAATCCCAACAAGGCAATCAAACTAGGCATTGGGATGGTGCACCAGCATTTTAAGCTAGTACATCCTTTTACGGTGACCGAGAATATCATTCTTGGCATGGAACCCAAAAAAGGACTTAATATCGACTATAAATCGGCGACCGCCCAAGTGGCGAAACTGTCGGAGCAGTACGCCCTGCAAGTTGATCCCAACGCGAAAATTCATGACATTTCTGTCGGGATGCAGCAGCGGGTCGAGATCTTGAAAATTCTGTTCCGCGGCGCAGATATCCTTATATTTGACGAGCCTACTGCTGTGCTGACGCCTCAGGAAATCGAAGAATTGATGGCGATTATGAGACGGCTGGTGGCAGAGGGCAAGTCCATCATCTTGATCACGCACAAATTGAAGGAAATTATGGAGATTTCCGACCGAGTGACCATTATTCGTCGGGGTAAAGTCATTGATACCGTTGAAACGGCAAAGACGAATCCGCAAGAACTGGCCGAGAAGATGGTGGGCCGGGGCGTAAGCTTCAAGGTTGATAAGAAAGAACCGAAAATTGGCGAGCCCGTCCTGCAGCTGAGAGATTTGAAAGCGAAGGACAAGCAGGGCATTCAGATCCTTAACGGACTGAACCTGGATGTGCGTGCCGGGGAAATCGTCGGCATTGCCGGGGTAGACGGCAACGGACAAAGTGAATTGATTGAGGCGATTACGGGCTTGCGGAAAATCGATTCTGGCTCCATCAAGCTGTCCGGCAAGGAAATTGCCAACCTTCCGGCGCGTAAGATTATCGAAAGCGGGTTGTCCCATATTCCTGAGGATCGTCATAAGCACGGACTGGTGCTGGACTTCTCCATCAGCGAGAACATGATCCTGGAGACCTATTACAAAGCGCCTTACAGCAAAGGCGGTCTCCTTAATCGGCGGGCGATCGACGAGCATGCCAAGCAGTTGGTTGAAGCGTTTGACGTGCGTACGCCAAGCATTGAGACGAAGGCGCGCTCCCTGTCCGGGGGGAACCAGCAGAAGGCAATTATTGCGCGGGAAATAGACAAGAATCCGGATTTGCTGATCGCTGCTCAACCGACACGGGGACTGGATGTCGGGGCGATCGAATTTGTTCACAAACAGCTGATTGAGCAGCGAGATCAAGGCAAAGCGGTGCTGTTGATCTCCTTCGAGCTGGATGAAATTATGAACGTATCCGATCGGATTGCCGTTATTTATGAAGGCCGGATCGTCGGGGAAGTGCTTCCGCACGAAACTAACGATCAGGAACTGGGTCTCATGATGGCGGGAAGCCTGGAACGGGGAGGTCAAAGCGTTGGATAAGCTGCGAAAAATATTTACCCTAGATAGCATTGTTTTACCGCTTGTAGCCATTGTACTTGGCTTATTAGTCGGAGCGGTGGTTATGCTGATCGGGGGATACAATCCGTTAGTGGCCTATGGTGCCTTAGTGCAAAGGGTTATAGGTAATCCATACGATTTCGGGGAAACGATCCGTCAAATTACCCCTTTGATGTTTACGGGGTTAGCGGTCGCTTTTGCCTTCCGCTCCGGGATGTTTAACATCGGTGCGGATGGACAAGTCTTGATCGGGATGACGGTGGCAACTGCGATATCGTTGTCTTTCAAGGGATTGCCATCGGCTATCCTCGTTCCCTTAGCAGTGATTGGCGGGGGGATCGGCGGTGGACTGTGGGCAGCCATTGCAGGTTACCTGAAAGCCAAACGAGGCATCAATGAGGTTATCACCACGATTATGTTGAACTGGACGGCGCTGTATTTTTCCAACTACATCATTCGCAATTTTTATCTGCTTAAGGGCCAAAACCGTTCGGAGAACATCGATGCGTCCGCTTCGATGACGTTCTTAAACGATGTGTTTAATAACGCACGGGTCCATTGGGGAACGGTAATTGCTTTGCTGACCGCCGTATTCTTCTTTGTGTACCTCTGGAAAACGAAGCAAGGCTATGAAATGCGTTCTGTAGGTCTGAACCCGAATGCGGCAGAATACGCCGGCATGAACGTTGGTCGCAACATCGTGAAAGCGATGTTTATCAGCGGTGTGTTCGCAGGTCTGGCTGGTACGTTTGAAGTACTGGGCGTGTTTCATTATCAATCGGTATTCGCCGCTTCTCCGGGATACGGGTTTGACGGCATCGCCGTGGCGCTGTTGGGCATGAACCATCCGTTTGGTGTAGTGCTCGGTTCGATCCTGTACGGCGTATTGACGTATGGTTCGGCCGGGATGAGCTTTAGCGCCGGTGTACCGCCGGAACTGATTAAGATCGTAATCGGTTCGATCATATTCTTTATTGCCGCTCAAGGCATTGTAAGAATCGTGCTGAAGCCGTTTTACCTGAAGCGCAAGAAAGAGAAGGTGTCGTAAGATGGACGTAATTACACTGCTTGGTCAATTGCTGAACTCCACCCTTGTCTTTTCCACGGCGTTGATATTTACAGCGCTTGGCGGGATCTTCTCCGAGCGTTCCGGCGTCGTTAACATCGGCTTGGAGGGGTTGATGATATTCGGGGCGTTTGCGGCTGGCGTAGGGACTTACTATGCCCAAGAAGCAGGGATGGGCAGCTTCTCGCCTTGGGTTGGCGTCATTGCGGCGATGGTAGCGGGGGCGCTTGGTGCGCTGATTCATGCCGTTGCGACGATTACGTTTAAGGCGGATCAGACGATCAGCGGGATCGTCATTAACTTCCTGGCAGCCGGTTTGACGGTGTACATCGTCAAATTGATTTTCGACGGAGCTGCTGAAACTCCGCTGGTTACCGTATTCCATAAGTTCCCGATCCCGGTGCTGCGTGATATCCCGATCATCGGGGAAGGCTTCTTTAACTCGTACCCAACGACGTATCTGGCGTTAATCCTCGTTGCGGTCATTTACTTCGTGTTGTTTAAAACGCCGTTTGGGCTGCGCCTGCGTTCGGTCGGCGAACATCCAAGTGCCGCGGACACGTTGGGCGTGAACGTGACCAAAATGCGTTATATCGGGGTACTGCTCAGCGGTGTACTAGGTGGGATTGGCGGCGCTACGATTACGCTGACGACCACCAGTACGTTTGCCCATAACACGATTTCCGGCCAAGGCTTTATTGCGATTGCGGCCATGATCTTCGGGAAATGGAACCCGCTGGGCGCCTTCGGTGCGGCGATGTTCTTTGGCTTCTCGCAGGCGATCCGCAACTACGTGCAGTTGTTCGATTGGTCGAGAAATATTCCGCAGGAATTTATCTTTATGATCCCTTACGTGCTGACGATTATCGTCCTCGTTGGTGCGGTGGGTAGATCCTCGGCACCAGCGGCGTTGGGGACACCATACGATCCTTCGAAACGATAAGCTACAAGCCCCAAAGGATGCTGACTATAGGTCAGCATCCTTTTTTGCTTGCTGGAGTTAGGAGCCCGTTTGTCAGGGGGCAAGGCGATGGTGTATGCCATGGTGGAGACAGGCGCATATGCTAAGGGTGTACACAAAATAGCCGAGTCAAACGGTTCGGCCAGAGCGGTTTTCACGGCTATAGGATCTAACCTGACAGGAGGAATTCGGATGGGCAGAACGGTTACGAGAAAAGAAGCCGAGAAATGGCTGGGCAAGCAGATCGCGGCTTATAAAAAAGACGGTACGGTGGTTACAGGGAAGCTGGTGAAAATCAGCGGCAATCGCTTGATCCTCCGCCAAGCTCCCGGCAAAAAAGTCAAAACCAAAGCGATCATCCCGCTTGTATTGTTTGATCTCTTAGCGATCGGCACCGCTCCATACGCCTTTGGCGGTTATCCGTACGGGGGAGTTCCGTATGGCGGCGGCGTACCTTACGGCGGCGTGCCGTACGGAGGGTATCCTTCCCCGTATTTCTGGTAAGCGGCTTAAGTGCGGCTGGGCAGTCTTTTTTCCAGCTCATAACATTGGGACAATGGGATGTAACGCTGAGTCCGATATCCCAATTTGCGGTAAAAGAGGTGGGCTCGGGTGTTATCCCGGTCCACCATTACTTTTGCGCGTTGACAACCCCGGGAGACGGCGAAGTTTTCCGCATGGGCCATTAATGTTTTGCCATGACGCTGCCGTTGATGTTCCGTTGCCACCGCCATCATATCGATATATAACAAATCGCCATAAATGAGAAAATGGATAAATGCGACAGGATCTGCTTCATAGGTTGGTGACGCAATCAGCGACACGCCGCGCGACAGCCGGACTGGAAGATCCTTGAAGACTGCTTCAATGTCCTGAGGAGGCATATGGGTGAAGGGGACAAGCTCCGTGCGGATGAGATCGTAGATGACGGGATCGTCCTGTTTCGGTCTTCTGTAACGAATCATACGCGAATCTCCTCCTAACCGTGCATAAGATTGGGCACTATCTTTTATCATATGAGGGAGAGGAGGGAAAGGGTTCCAGCCAAAAACTTTAATTGTTTAGGGTATTGACGTGCGGTGTAATCTAATCATATAATGTTCCTAAACATTTGAAGCATATCTTGCAAACGGCAATGAAGAGGACGAAGCTTTAAGGGCTCTTTGCTCAGAGAGTGGATGGATTTGCTGAGACCACCACCAAAATCCCTTAACTGCGAGCTCACCTCGGAGCTGTTTCCCTGAAAAGCTGCAAGCCATCCGCGGTGTCGCTTGCGACCAAGGCTTAGTAGGGGGAATCGTCTGGTCCGCGTTAGGGACCACGAGTAAGGTCGCTTAGGCTTTTACTCGTCAAGGCTTGGCACTGTGAGGTGCTAGGTAAAAATGGGTGGTACCACGGAGGATAAAACCTTTCGTCCCTCGGAGCAGGAAACTGTTCCGGCGGGCGGAAGGTTTTTTGTTTTTTAGGTTAAAGGGGTTAGAAAAACTTAGATCAAGGTTCAAAAAGTTAGGTTTGGAGCACCGAGATCCATCTCGTGATTGAAGATAACTTTTTGAACAATATTTGGAAGGAGGATGACTGATGAGCGCGCAAATTCCAGAGATGCGGTCTACAGAACAATTACGAGAGAAATGGATGAAACCGGAAGTCATTTCCGGTTCCGAAATCCTACTTCGCAGCTTACTTTTGGAAGGTGTCGAGTGCGTCTTTGGTTATCCGGGCGGAGCGGTGTTGTATATTTACGATGCGCTGTACGGATTTAAAGACTTCCATCACCTGCTCACGCGACATGAGCAGGGCGCCATCCATGCGGCAGACGGGTACGCTCGGGCTACCGGCAAAGTCGGCGTATGTATCGCCACCTCCGGTCCGGGAGCAACAAACACGGTGACGGGGATCGCCACTGCGTTTATGGATTCAGTTCCGCTGGTTGTGATTACAGGGAACGTCGTTTCCAGCCTGATCGGCACGGACGCGTTCCAAGAAGCAGATATTACCGGCATTACGATGCCGATTACGAAACACAGTTATCTGGTTCGGCGTGTAGAGGACTTGCCGCGAATTATTCACGAAGCATTCCACATCGCCAACACGGGACGCAAGGGACCGGTTTTGATCGACATTCCGAAGGACGTGTCCGCGAACAAAACGTTGTTCGAACCGGTTCAAACCATCAACCTGCGCGGTTATAACCCTACGGTGGTGCCAAATCGTTTGCAGCTGGACAAATTGGCTGCAGCGATCCAGGAAGCTGAACGTCCGGTCATTATTGCCGGGGGCGGCGTCGTTTACTCCGGCGGGCATGAGCAACTGTTCGAATTTGTAAATAAAACGCAAATTCCGATTACAACGACATTGCTTGGCTTAGGTGCTTTCCCGAGCGGCCACGAGCTGTGGATGGGAATGCCAGGGATGCACGGTACGTATACGGCCAACCAGTCGATTCAACAATCCGATCTGTTGATTAACATCGGGGCGCGGTTTGACGATCGGGTGACCGGCAAGCTGGACGGATTTGCCCCGCATGCCAAGGTGGCTCATATCGACATCGATCCTGCGGAGATCGGCAAGAACGTCCATGCAGACATCCCGATCGTAGGCGACGTCAAAACGGTGCTGGAAATGCTGAATCCTCTCGTGTCCCGGGCGGACAAAGCGGATGCTTGGAGAGCACAAGTCCAACGCCTGAAAGCCGAGAAGCCGTTGAAGTACAAGGACTCAGATACGGTACTGAAGCCGCAATGGGTGATCGAGATGCTGAATGAAACGACTGGCGGCGAAGCGATCATCACAACCGACGTTGGTCAACATCAAATGTGGACGGCGCAGTACTACAAATTTAATCAGCCTCGCTCTTGGATCACCTCGGGCGGACTCGGAACGATGGGCTTTGGCTTCCCTGCTGCGATTGGTGCCCAAATGGGACATCCCGATCGGCTGGTCATCTCGATCAACGGTGACGGCGGCATGCAAATGTGTGCTCAGGAGCTGGCGATCTGCGCGATTAACAACATTCCGGTCAAAGTCGTAGTGATCAATAACCAGGTGCTTGGCATGGTACGTCAATGGCAGGAAATAATCTATGACAATCGCTACAGCCATATCAATCTCGAAGGAAGTCCGGATTTCGTCAAACTGGCGGAAGCTTATGGCGTCAAGGGCCTGCGGGCAACGAACAAGGAAGAAGCCAGACGCGTATGGCAGGAAGCGCTCGACACGCCAGGACCGGTACTGGTGGAATTCGTGGTCAGCAAAGAGGAAAATGTATATCCGATGGTTACCCAAGGCTCCACCATTGATCAAATGTTGATGGGGGACAGTGAATGATGATGAAAAGCCATGCGATCTCTGTTTTAGTGAACGACCAGCCAGGTGTTCTGCAGCGCGTTGCCGGCCTCTTCGGACGGCGCGGTTTTAATATCGAAAGCATTACCGTGGGGCAATCCGAGGAAGCTGGATTGTCCCGGATGATCATCGTTACCAAAGGGGACGACAAAACGCTGGAGCAAATTGAGAAGCAGCTCTACAAACTGATCGACGTGATCAAGGTTGTGAATCTCAGCTCCAGACCGATGGTGGCACGGGAGCTCGCTTTGATTAAGGTCAAAGCAGAGCCGGCGGAGCGCCCGGAAATTATGGGGGTTGTCGAAACGTTCCGCGCTGCCGTCGTTGATATCGGAACGCACAGCATGATCGTCCAAGTTGTGGGCGACACTGAAAAAATCGATGCAATGATTGAACTGCTTCGTCCGTACGGGATCCGGGAGCTGTCGCGCACCGGTGTCACCGCCATGATCCGGGGGAACGCGTAAACTAGGCTCCACCCAGGCTCATTGACACTACAGTAGATTTGCCGCCGCGTGCGGCTTCACCTCTCCGCTCGCTGCCGAGCGGGTGTTTGAGGGGATCGATTAAGCCAAAAGTTCACTTTACTGCTTCAAGGCGTCGGTCCATTGAAATACCCGCTCGTTACAGGCGGAGGAAACCATATTATACTTATAAATCAAGGGCACAGCTTGACTGTCCCGCAAATCTTAGGAGGGCATAAGAAATGGCAGTTACTTTGTACTATGAACAAGATGCAGATCTCAGCGTATTGAAAGGAAAAACCATTGCTATCATCGGTTACGGCAGCCAAGGACATGCCCATGCGCAAAACCTGCGCGAAAGCGGACTGAATGTCATCATCGGCCTGCGTGAAGGCAAATCCTTCAACAAAGCGAAGGAAGACGGTTTTGAAGTGTTGTCCGTTGCAGAAGCAACTAAACGTGCAGACGTTGTGCAAATCCTGATGCCGGACGAAACTCAAGCTGCGGTTTACAACAGCGAAATCGCGCCTAACCTGAAAAAAGGCGCTGCATTGTTGTTCGCTCACGGCTTTAACGTACATTTTGGCCAAATCGTACCTTCCCCGGACAATGACGTATTGCTCGTTGCTCCGAAATCCCCAGGTCATATGGTTCGTCGTACTTATGTTGAAGGCTTCGGCGTTCCTGGCTTGATCGCGATCCACCAAGACGCTACCGGCAAAGCAAAAGAAATCGGCCTGGCTTATGCAAAAGGGATCGGCTGTACACGTGCAGGGGTTATCGAAACTTCGTTCCGTGAAGAAACCGAAACCGATCTGTTCGGCGAACAAGCCGTATTGTGCGGCGGTGTATCTGCCTTGATCAAAGCTGGCTTCGAGACGCTGGTGGAAGCTGGTTATGCTCCAGAAATGGCGTACTTCGAGTGCTTGCACGAAATGAAGCTGATTGTCGACCTGATTTATGAAGGCGGCTTGGCGACGATGCGTGATTCCATCTCCAACACGGCGGAATACGGCGACTATGTCACTGGCCCGCGTATTGTGACGGAAGAAACGAAGAAAGCGATGAAAGAAGTGCTTGCTGATATCCAGCAAGGGAAATTCGCCCGCGACTTCATCCTGGAAAACCAATCCAACCGTGCGTTCCTTACGGCAACTCGCCGCAACGAAGCGAACCATCCGATCGAAGTGGTCGGCAAAGAGCTGCGCGGCTTGATGCACTGGATCAAGAAATAAGCGGTATACCGTTCCTATTGCAAATCGTAAGATAGGTATTAACCTGAATATCCAATGCGGCCGTGCCTAATGCGTGAGCCGCATTGGAGCTTTTTCGGAGGAGGTGCATGGCATGCGCAAAATCTACATTTTTGATACGACGCTTCGGGATGGGGAGCAGTCTCCCGGAGTCAACCTGAATACTCGCGAAAAGCTGGAGATCGCCTATCAGCTGGAGAAGCTGGGCGTCGACCGGATTGAAGCGGGCTTCCCTGCAGCTTCGCCCGGGGATTTGGCAGCCGTGAACGCCGTGGCGCGTGCAGTTAAAAAGTCGACGGTAATCGGCTTGTCGCGTTCGCGCACCCAGGATATCGATGCGGTTCGCGAAGCGCTGCAAGGAGCGGAAGACCCTTGTATTCACTTGTTTCTGGCCACCAGCCCGATCCACCGGCAATATAAGCTGAAGATGAGCAAGGAACAAGTCCTGGAAACCGCGCAAGCGGCACTTCGCTATGCGAGCAAGTACTTTTCGAAAATCGAATTCTCCTGCGAGGATGCAGGCCGGACCGAACTGGATTTCCTCTGCGAGATGACGGCGATGGCGATCCGCGAAGGCGCATCGGTGGTCAATATCCCTGACACGGTCGGATATTTGTATCCGGAAGAATACGGCAACATCTTCCGTACGCTGAAGGAGAAGGTGCCTGGGATTGAGAAAATCCAACTGAGCGCCCATTGTCATGATGATTTAGGCTTGGCAACGGCGAACTCGCTGGCGGCGATCCTCGGCGGTGCCGACCAAATCGAAGGAACGATCAACGGGATCGGGGAACGGGCCGGCAATACCGCGCTGGAAGAAGTAGCGCTGGCGCTGGAAACCCGGTTTGATTTCTTCGGTGCCAAGACCACGCTGGAACTGTCGGAAATCGCCCGTACGAGCCGACTTGTCAGCCGCTTGACGGGGATGGTCGTGCCGGGCAACAAGGCGATTGTGGGCGCCAATGCGTTTGCCCATGAATCCGGCATCCACCAAGACGGTATGCTGAAGGAGAAAACGACTTACGAGATCATGTCCCCGGAAACGATTGGGCTCAAGGAGAGCAAGCTGGTGCTGGGCAAGCATTCTGGCCGCCACGCATTCCGCGAGAAGCTGGTCGATATGGGGTATACCTTGGACGACGAGCGGTTAAATGAAGCTTTCGCCAAATTCAAGGCGCTCGCCGATAAGAAGAAGGAGATCACTGACGAAGACCTGCTGGCGATCGTTGAGGAGAAGCTGGTCGATACGCCGGAGGAATTCCGCCTTGAGACGATCTTTGTCTCTTACGGCAACGAGGCTACACCTGCAGCGAAGGTACGGCTCGTTACTCTTGGCGGCGACATTATCGAGAAGGAAGCCGAAGGCAACGGTTCGGTTGATGCGATCTATAATGCCATCGATCTGGCTTCCGGCGAGGAAGTCAAACTGGCGGACTATTCAATCAAGTCCGTTAGCCAAGGCAAGGATGCCCAAGGCGAAGTACATGTCGTGCTGACGCAAAACGGTATTTCAGTACAAGGCCGCGGCATTAGCACCGACATTTTGGAAGCGAGCGCTCGCGCCTATGTCGATGCCATTAATCGGTTGATTGAGAAGCGAAAAAGCCACTCTACGATTCGGGCTTAACTAATACGCGGATGTGCGGATACAGCGGAGTTGATTCATGCAGCTTCGCTGTTTTTTTGATGACTTATAGTTAAAACCTATGACCTTAATAGATTCTATATCTTTGTCTATCCTTACCCGGTGTGTTACAACTGAAGAAGAGGATGTTCACGAAAGGGAGCTGGAAGCAATGGCAGAAGTCAAGAAAATCGCGGTCATCGCGGGTGACGGCATCGGGCCGGAAGTGGTGGCTGAAGCGGAGAAAGTGTTGAAACGGACAGAGGAGCTGTTCGGATACCAGTTTGAAACGGAGCATGCGTTGTTCGGCGGGATCGCCATCGACGAGAAAGGAACGCCGCTTCCACAAGAGACGCTGGAGATTTGTCAAAAGGCTGACGCTGTCCTGCTCGGGGCTGTAGGCGGTCCAAAATGGGATAACAATCCGAAGGAGCTGCGCCCAGAAACCGGCCTGCTCGGTATTCGTAAAGCGCTCGGCTTGTTCTCGAACCTGCGTCCGGCGGTGGTATTCGATTGCCTGAAGGACGCTTCGACGCTGAAACCGGAAGTGCTTGAAGGGACGGACCTTATCGTTGTACGTGAGCTGACCGGCGGCATCTATTTCGGTGAGAAATACCGCCGCGATACAGAGCAAGGTCAAGAAGCCGTGGATACGTGTGCGTATAACGTGAACGAAGTGGAGCGGATCGTTCGCCAAGCGTTTGAGATTGCCCAGAAGCGCCGGAAGAAGCTGGCTTCGGTAGATAAGGCCAACGTGCTGGAAACGTCGCGGTTGTGGCGTGAAGTCGTGAACCGGATCGCACCGGAATATCCGGACGTTGAGCTGGAGCATGTCCTGGTGGATAACTGCGCGATGCAGCTGCTGCGCCGCCCTGCCAGCTTCGACGTGATCGTAACGGAAAATATGTTTGGCGACATTTTGAGCGATGAAGCGGCTATGTTGACTGGCTCGATTGGGATGTTGTCCTCCGCTTCCTTGGGCGAAGGCAGCTTTGGGCTGTATGAGCCTGTTCACGGTTCGGCCCCGGACATCGCAGGCCAAAACCTGGCCAACCCAATTGCGACAATCTTGTCCGTTGCGCTGATGTTCCGCTTAACGTTTGGTTACGCGGATGCGGCTGACGCGATCGAAGCCGCTGTCACCGACGTGCTGAATGCCGGACATCGTACTGGCGACATCGCCGTTGATAAGAGCAAAGCAATTGGAACTAAGGAAATGGGCGATCTGATCGTTGCTGCAATGAAGAAATAAATGTATCTGCATGGGGCCGTGGAATTGACTTTCGGAATGGCCGATGTTACCATGTGGGAAGAAATAAGAAGAAAGACCCCCTGTTTGAGCTTGGCTCAAATCGGGGGTTTTTTGCCCAGAAGCTTTCTCCGGCGGAGGATTGACTTAAGCTCCCAGGATTTACAATCCACACGCAGGAATTTGAAGCAAGCTTCACGAATAAATTATAGGAAAATCCCGGCTTCAGGGAGAGCCAGGAAGAGGAAATGAACCAAACGCGGGAAAGGGTGAAGGGGAATGAGCTTTTGCTGCGGAGCCAGCATGCTGGGAACGAAGGGCACCTTAAAGCATTATCGCACGCAGGTACATAATGTGCCCCTGTTATTTTGCCCGGTATGCCACCGGGTTGAGGTTCATTATAAAGTCGAGAATGAATACGAAATCCTGGCCGAATACGCGCATGGTGACGGTGTCGCGGAAATTGATTTTCAGGATTTTGTGATGGAGGACGATGACTCCATTTTCGGAAATTGCGTTAATCGGGAAGATGAAGATCCCTTGGCTATCGTACAGAGTCAAATCGATATTTCGCTGGACCTCATGTCCGTTGCCAAACAAATCGGCGATGAGAAATGGACGGAAGAGCTGAAGAAGAGGCTGGCGGTCATGAGCCGTCGTCGAGCGCGGTTACTGCATAACAATCGTTAATTCCTAGAAATAGTCTTCCAGAAGGGAGACTATTTGTATTTTTTAGGACTTAGGTCGTCGTTTTGCGTTGATCCCACTTTTTTCGACAGTTTCTCTGATTGACGGTATTTGGAAAACATGACTATGATTGAAACAGGTGGCTTTTGACTTATCGGAATTAAAAATGGACAAGTATGGCATCGCCCGGTGCGAAATAGACATAGATCGCATGGTAAGGTTGAGGTGAGTGCACCGCTTCAGGGTAGTTCTTCTAGGTAGTGATGGTATGTTGTCTTGTAAGGCAAAGTACATCATCTGAATAAAGGGGGAACCAAGCTTGTTGAGTGAATTTCAAGAGACATTGCTCCAGTCCGTCAAAGCATACCAATCGACCCAACTCGTAAAAAACAAGTATGAGAACGTACTCCAACACCTGGACAGCGGAATCATGCTGTTTGACTGTGATGGGGTTCTAACCTTTATCAATGTACAGATGGCCAAACTGCTTGAAATGCCGCGCCAATCCCTGATTGGCTGTAATTTATTACAGCTGCTGCGGCATCCACATCTCAACCAATTTAAGAAGCGTAAGATCTTGCGTATTTACCGGGAGACCATCTTCCACCGCAAAAAGTACCATGAGTTAATTGACGAATACGGCAGACATTGGTTGATTACCGTTACTTATGGGGATCAGATGGATGGGGATTTTCTGCTCAGCGTCAAGGATGTATCTGATTTTAAACGGATCGAACAAACGGCTTATCAGAACGACAAGCTGGCGATGCTTGGGAAAATTTCTGCTGCAATCGCGCATGAAATTAGGAATCCGCTTACAGCGATTCGCGGGTTCATTCAATTGCTGCGGCCGCATTTGATGCAACTAGGCAAAGACGAGTACGCGCGGATTATCTTAACGGAAATCGACCGGGCGAACGATATCATCCACGAGTTTCTGAATTCATCGAAGCCTTCGGCTCCGCAGAAATCGACGGTCAACGTGTCTTCCTTGTTGAAGGAGGTTGTTCTGCTTACGGAGAGCGAGGCGTTGATGAAGGGATGCCAAATGATCCTTCACGAGCCCAGCGAGGAGCTGCTCGTCTCCATCGATGTGAAGCAGATCAAGCAGGTGCTCTTGAACATTATCGAAAATGCGATGGATGCCATCGCCGAAGTAGGCGGCGACCACCAAGGGGTGATCGATATCCGTGCAGAGAAGGAAGGCAAATCGGTCTGCATTTCCATACAAGATAACGGCGGCGGAATGGACAAGGGGCTGCTAAGCCGCTTGTTTGATCCGTTTTTTACAACAAAAGAGAAGGGGACGGGATTGGGATTGTCGGTGAGTTACCGGATTATCCGGAACCATCGGGGGAACATTTCCGTGGACAGTTTAAAAGGAGCGGGAACGATCTTTACGATTTCGCTCCCGCTGGTATCCTAAATTAATCTTTAGGGCCTTCGGCCGAAGATGGCGAAGAGGACGCCGCGTACTTCCCGCAAGCCGCAGAACAAGACTTCTGCTGCGAGCAGGAGGCGCAGGCGCCTTTTTTGCTTTTCTTGAAGCCGCGGTATAACGCAAAGCCAGCATATCCAAAAATAACGGTAAGGATGAGAATATCGGCCATTACAAGCAGCTCCTTTCGTTTATCGAAATTGTCTTAAGCCAGTCCGAGTCCTAGCCGCCATCCGATCTGATAGATCAAGAAAGCCACAAGGTAAGCCAGTGCCAGTGAATAGCCGACCGCAAATAACGTCCACTTCCAGGAAGCTGTTTCTTTGCGAAGAACCCCAACTGTTGCAAGGCAAGGGGTGTAGAGCAGAACGAAGGCCATAAAGCTGTAGGCCTGCAGCCCGGTGAAGGATGCGGCAATTTGGCCTTGGAGTCCGGCCATATCAGGCACATGATAAATAATGTTCATCGTGGATACCACGACTTCCTTCGCCATAAACCCGGTAATCAGGGCGGCCCCAGATTGCCAAGTGCCGAAGCCTAGCGGCTGCAGGACGGATGCGAATAAGCCGCCGATGGCTGCGAGGAAGCTGTCGTCCATGTTGTCCGCCACACCGCCCGGACCAAGGTACGTAAGCAGCCAAATCAGCACAGAACCGCCAAGAATGAAGGTGCCGGCTTTGCGCAGGAAGCCTTTGCCTTTCTCCCAGGTGCTGCGGAACAAGGTGATGCTTTGCGGCATTCGATAAGGCGGCAGCTCGACGATAAAGTAGGAACGTTCGTTTTTGAACAGGAACAGCGAGAATAACTTGGCTAACCCAAGCGCCAACACGATGCCGAGCATATACAGAGAAAAGACGATCAGACCTTGCGATTCCGCGAAAAAGATCCCGGCAAACAACGCGTAAACCGGCAGCCGTGCGGAACAGGACATCAGCGGAATGAGCAGCATGGTCAGCCGCCGCTCCTTCGGTTGCTCGATGCTGCGGGAAGACATAATCGCCGGCACATTGCAGCCAAAGCCGAGGATAAATGGAATTAACGCTTTGCCGTTTAAACCGACGATTTCCATCAATTTATCCATCATGACGGTGATCCGAGCCATGTAACCGGAGTCTTCAATGAAGGAAATAATCAGGAACATGATAAAAATCTGCGGAATAAACACCAGTACACCGCCTACGCCGCCAATGATGCCGTCGATGATCAGCGCCTGCGTGAAGTCCGATGCCCCTATGCGGGTAAGAAGATTTTCTACACCGCTGGTTAGTGGTCCGCTGATGAACCCGTCCAGCAGATCGGAGAGCGGGTTGCCAAGCCAATCAAATGTCAACTGGAAAGTGAGGTACATGAAGACCATAAACAGCGGGATTCCGAGAAACGGGTGGGTGACAATATGATCGATCCGTTCGGTTACCGAGTGCGGTTTCTTCTGTGAGGCATCTACGGCTTCACTGCAAATGTTCTGAATCCGCTGGTCTCGCACGGAGCGGATATACGCTTCTGCGGAGGGAGCCAAACCGCTGGCGGCCAGCTTCACATCCGCTGCGGTCCGGATCTTCTGCAGTATGAGCAAGTTGGTCTGCGGCGGAAGTGTGGAGATGACTGCCGGGTTGTTCTCAAGTACCTGCATGGCGATCCAGCGTAAGGCCGGGCGATGATCCTCCCAGTCTGCTTCAAGCTCACGGGTGATCTCCTGAATGGCCTGCTCGATCACTTCACCATAATCCATCGTAAATTGCGGCGCTTGCGCCGATTCAGAAGATTGCTGCTCGATGACCTGCAGCACTTCTTCAGTTCCTTTACCTGTACGTGCAATCAGCGGAACAACAGGAACGCCCAGCAAGTCTGCCAGTTTCCCAGGGTCCACCTTCAACCCGCTGTTCTCGGCAACATCCATCATATTTAAGCCGATGATTACCGGTTTACCATATTCCAGCAGTTGCAGCGTTAGATACAGGTTACGCCCCAAGTTAGAGGCGTCTACAATATTGACTAAGACGGAAGGGGATTCGGAGGCCAGGTACTCGGCGGCAATCCCCTCATCCCGGGACAAAGGATGCAGGGTATAGATCCCCGGCAGGTCGGTGAGAAGCCCGGTTTTCCCCCGCAGGTGCCCGACTTTTTTCTCCACCGTTACGCCGGCCCAGTTGCCGACATACTCGTAAGAGCGGGTTAAGGCGTTAAACAGTGAGGTTTTTCCCGTGTTCGGGTTCCCGATCAGTGCCGCATTGTTCATGAGACCGCCACCTCGATGTGGGCCGCTTCCTTCTGACGGATGCCCAGCAGTTGTCCGGCGCATTCCAGCGTGACCGGACCGCCCCATAAGCAGTACCGTTTCACAACCACGCGGGATCCTTCCCGGATTCCTAGATCCGCAAGGCGCCGTTTCAGGATCGGGTCCATATTGCCAATTTGCGTGATGGCACAAGAGGTCCCGGGTTTCAAACCCAGCAGACAGCATCGGCAAGGGTGCATGAAAACTTCCTCCTTCTATTTTAAGATCATGAAATGCAAGGGATCGTCATGTTGGTAAGCCAAATAGGGCTGGAACATCGATTTGATTCAATGCTATTGAGAATCAATCTCAATTAAATTCACCAGTAATATAGCACGCACTGCTGGCCCATACTGTGATTTATTTCATAATCAAGAGTGATCCAAAGATGACTTTTCGAACAACCGATCTAATAGAAGCTCGAAAAGTCAGGTTTGAAGCACCGAGAAGGTTGAATGAAGCCAGGACTGAGGAGCGGAGCGTACGTTTTGGGTACGTGAGCACCGGAAGGCCTGGGTGAATTCAAGATTCGACGCCGAATGAAACTTCTTGAGTTACTTCGTGATCCAAAGATGACTTTTCGAACAACCTTTAGTAAGATGGATAGTAAAATGACACGATGGAGAGGAATATGCCAGATGAAAGCTAACAATTGCAAAATCGTCGACTGCACCATCCGTGATGGAGGACTGGTGAATAACTGGGACTTCAGCGTAGAATTTGTGCAAAAATTGTACGCAGGCCTGAATGAGGCGGGTGTGGATTATATGGAAATCGGCTACAAAAACTCGCCGAAGCTGTTGAAAGGCGCCGATGAAGCCGGTCCTTGGCGGTTTCTGGACGACGATTTCCTGCGCAAGGTAATTCCTCAAAAAGGAACGACGAAGCTATCCGCACTGGTCGATATCGGCCGGGTAGACGAAAATGATATTTTACCGCGCAGCGAAAGCGTGCTCGATTTAATTCGGGTGGCTTGCTACATTAAAGATGTGGACAAAGCTCTGCAGCTGGTACAGTTGTTCCATGATCGCGGCTACGAGACGACGTTGAATATTATGGCGTTGTCCAACGTGATGGAGCATGAACTGCTGGAAGCTTTTGAGATGATCAAGGATAGCGTCGTTGACGTTGTCTACATTGTTGATTCGTACGGAAGCCTCGATTATAAAGACATGGAGCATTTGGTCAACAAGTTCAAGACCCATTTGCCGGGCAAACGGCTGGGCGTTCATACCCATAACAACATGCAGTTGGCCTTTTCTAATACGTTGGTAGCTGCTGAAAATGGGGTTGAACTGCTGGACGCTTCCGTGTATGGCATGGGGCGCGCGGCTGGCAACTGTCCAACCGAGCTGCTTGTGACCCATCTGAAGGGGACGAACTACAAACTGCGCCCTGTACTAGAAGTGCTGGAGGAGCTCTTGATCCCGCTTCGCGAGAAGGAAGAGTGGGGGTACCTGATCCCTTACATGATCACGGGAACGCTTGATGAGCATCCGCGTTCCGCGATGGCGCTGCGGGCTTCAGACGACAAGGACAAAGTCGTCGATTTTTACGATAAACTGACGACGCCGGAAACAACGGTCCATCGTCCTAAAAAATCCTAAAAAGGTAAGCCCGGGCCTCGCGCCCGGGCTTTTATTATGGCTTTAGCCAGTTGAGCTCGNGAAGCGTGCGAAACAAAAAACCACCCGCTATGCGGGTGGAGGAACGAAGGTTTGACCAACTAGACCATTCCCATAAAATTGAGATGTTCAGGCTCAATAAAAGAAAGGAATGGTCTTAGATGGCAAACAAGAGCTATAGTTTAGCTCACACGAAGTGGATGTGCAAATACCATATCGTGTTCACCCCGAAGTATAGACGGAAAGAGATCTATAATCAAGTGAGGAGAGATTTGATCGAAATATTTAAGCGTCTGTGCAAAT